>NZ_KV830917.1:1218-8860 GCF_001836955.1 Staphylococcus sp. HMSC063A07 | reverse complement strand
ATGTGTATAAGAGACTTCATTACTATATAAATCTTCTAACAGTACATACATTTCTTTATCCGCTTGTTGTTTTTCATTTTCAGATAATTCATTGCGTAAACTTTGTGCATCAATACCAGTAAAGACACCATGAATTGATTCATCTAGAAGAATTTTACGGATAATTTCGCCCGACGTTGTCATTTTACCTTGTCCAGCAAGATAAAGTGGGTAGTAAAAACCAGAATAAAATAAGAATGTCTCTAAAAATACGCTTGATACCCGAGCAATATATTGATCATAAATTGAAGCTTCTTTACCCCAAAGCTTATGATAGTTTTCGATAATTTTATCTGCTTTATATTTTAGGTGTGGTTCTTCAATTACCCATGTATCTAATAAATAGTTTGTTTCACTAGATGGCAAAAGCGTCGTAAAAATATGAGAGTAGCTTTTAGCATGAATTTGTTCCATCATGGCCATAAATGAATAAACTGCTTTTTTACGTAAATCAGTTGTATGTAGCATAATCAATGGCATACCATCATCTGCTTGATGTGTGTCTAGTCCAGTCAATCCAGCTAGTGCTCTCTTAAATGTATTTCTCTCATCATCCGTTAACGTCTTCCAACTTGCGATATCTTTTGACACTTTAAACTCTGTTTCCACCCACATTTGTGAGATGTTTTGACGCCAAAACATATTTGTCATATCTTCTTGTGTATTCCAATTGACTGCCTTCATATAATGATAATTCCTCCTATCGTTTGTTTATAAGTCATTCATATTAACAATTGGCGTATATGTGCACAAAAAGCAAAAGTATTTCTGCAAAGCGTTTGCGAATTGATGACATACCTAACCTATCTTGTTTACTGTATTACTTTATATGGGGTCCAGCTTGCTTTACTCGTTAAAATGCAGATTGCATTTCTCATTGCTAAGACCCCGGTTTTCTCTTTAAACAGAGTCACGTGTATTGTTTAAATTGCACAGCTTGTACATTCTTCTACACTTAATAGTTTGTTACGTGTGTAATATAACGATTTAAGTCCTTTATAATGGGCATACACATATAGACGTGATAATTCACGTGTAGAAATCTCTGAATTTACATATAAAATTGTTGAGATTCCTTGGTCAATATGCGTTTGAATTGTTGCAATTAAATCGATTAACTTCATTTGATCAGTATTAAATGCTGATTTATAGTACCACATTGTTTCAGGTGATAAGAAAGGCATAGGATAAAATGTTTCAGCATTTCCATATGTACGGCGTTCTATTTGATCAACGATAGGCATAACAGAGCTTGTTGCATTCTGTACATATGAAATACTTTGTGTCGGTGCGATAGCTAAGCGATAAGCATGATATAAACCATGTGCTTCAACTTGTTGCTGTAAAGCTTTCCAATCTTCAGCAGTAGGAATTTCTATTCCTTCGAATAACTGTTGAACTTTAGCGAAACGTGGTGTGATATCTTGTGCCGTGTAAAAACTAAAGTATTTTCCATTTGCATAATCTGATTGTTCAAAATCTTGATATACTTGGCCACGTTCCTTAGCAATTTGCATTGAGCGCTCAAGTGAATAATAGTTCATCATCATAAAGAAGACATTCGCAAAATCTTTTGCCTCTTCAGACTCATAACCAATTTTATTTTTTGCAAAATAACCATGTAGGTTCATTACACCGAGACCTACTGAATGTAACTCACTATTAGCTTTGCGCACACCTGGTGCATTTTGAATATTCGCTTCATCACTTACAACAGTTAACGCATCCATACCTGTAAATACAGAATCTCTAAACTTACCTGTCTCCATCACATTAACAATATTTAAAGAGCCTAAATTACATGAGATATCACGTTTAATTTCATCATCAATACCATAGTCGTTAATAATTGATGTCTCTTGTAATTGGAAAATTTCTGTACACAGATTGCTCATTTTAATTTGACCAATATTAGAATTAGCATGTACTTTGTTCGCATTATCTTTAAACATTAAATATGGATAACCTGATTGTAATTGTGTTTGTGCAATTGTATTCAACATTTCACGTGCATCTTTTTTCTTCTTGATTATATTAGGATTGGCAACCATATCATCGTAATACTGCTCTAAATCGATATCATCAAGTGTTACACCATACTCTTGTTTAACTGTGTGTGGCGCAAACATATAAAAATCTTTTCCTTCTTTAGCTAAATCAAAGAATTTTGATGGCACAATTAAGCCTGTTGAAATCGTTGATAGACGTAAATCCTCGTCAGCATTAACCTTTTTAGTATCTAAAAATTCTTCAACATCATAGTGGAATATATTTAAATATACAGCACCTGCACCTGGACGTTGTCCTAGTTGGTCTGCATAACTAAATCCACCTTCTAGTGATTTTGCGACTGGTAATACCCCTTTAGCCACACCTTTAATTCCTTTAATTGCTTCACCACGAGCACGTAATTTAGATAAATTAATGGCTACACCGCCACCGATTTTACTTAATTGTTTTGCTGTTGAATCAATAAAGTTAATAGAATTTAAACTATCATCTACTTCTAATAAAAAGCATGAGACTAATTCACCACGTCGAGCGCGACCTGCGTTTAAAAATGTCGGCGTCGCTGGTTGATAACGTTGTTCTACCATGGCTGAGATAAATTGTTTTGCTTGTGCTTTATTACCATTAGCTAAATACAGTGCTACGATTGTCACGTGCTGATTATAATCTTCCAAATATTGTGATTTATCATTCGTTTTTAACGCGTAATCTTTATAAAACTTACTTGCTGACATATAACTTGCAAAGTTAAATTCAATTGACTTGGCAAAATCAGTTATCTCACGTAAGTCTATCTCACTATATTTATCGAACACATTAAAATAAAAATCATGGTCTACTAAATAATGTAAGCGCTCAATTTCGTCATCAAAGTAAATTGTTTTATCGTGAATCTCTTCAAGATAAACCTTTAATGCTTCTTGATCTTTCTCTAAATTAAAGAAACCACTCTCTTTACGTTTGGTTACTTCATTATTTAGTTCAATATGATTGTATTTTTTCTCGTTCATAATTTTCATTAAATTGACCCACCTTGTCCTTAAATTCTTTCACGTCACTGTTTGATCCTTGAACCTCAAATTTCATTAGTAATGGCACGTTATATTGTTCAGAAATCGTCTGTCCAGCCTTCGCAAAGTTTTGTCCCCAGTTGCGATTGCCGCTTGCAGCAACTGCTTGCAAGTGCTGATGATTGACTTGTAGAAATTGCTGTACTTCTTGTGGCACTTCACCAAAGCCAATTGTCCCTGTTACTAAAATATAAGGCTCATTTACTTCTTCTTGACAATTATCTTCTGTTATTTCCATAACATCTGATAATTCGGTTCTTTTAATAAATCGTTGAACATTTCCTGAAAATGAAAAATAAATAACTTTCATTTAATCGCCTTCTTTCATCAATCTTGTATTAAAAAATAAAGATTTCTTGCTAGAAACCGAATTGCACTAGTATTGCATGGATATGTGTCGTGTTGTTTATAACATGTTCATTTGTTACTGCGTACTATGTTGTTTAGTATAAATTCATGTTATGTTCTAAAATACGTCATAACAAATTAAACGCTATCGCTCATTTTTTCTGTGCTGATGAAACATCATTAGACTATCATTTATGTCAGTCATCCATTTTATAGTTGTTCAATGCCTCATATAAACACTACATCTTGTGTATAAAGCAAAAACGAACTATATGTATAATAGTAAAATTTCTCTAATGCATAACGAATATGGTGAGAAATTAGCCTTATTTAGTGTTATTTTGCTTAAATATTGACTTTTTTATTGCATTCTATTTTAGAAGTAAACACTATATATTGTGTTGGTTTTCAAAAACCAACACAACATTCTGTGTTTCATTATACATAATATCCTTAATTATTAAAAGTTTGAGATTGCTACTTAAAGTTCGGAATTTCGAATAAACGTGCGTCACTGTAAGTTTAAAATAGCTCAAAAAAATATTTTACATTTTTGTGAGCATTAATGCTTGCATTTATAAAATTTTTCTTAAATAGCTTTATCGTCCGGGTTGGCGTCATTTTTGAAGCTATTAATTCAAACATAAAAATATGGCATACAATCTTAATTTAAAATTCTATACAAATATTCCGGATATTTAATTTGTTTCCAAATAGAACGTATGTTCGTTTTTTAATTATAAACGATTGCATTATATATTTCAAGTTCCAATGCATAGATTGCTTTTTTATGCTATCATATATAAGTTAAAATTTATTATTGGGGCGATTAACAGTGAATCCAAAAGTGAAAGGTATTATTGCTATCCTCATTTCTGCTATTGGCTTTAGTTTTATGTCAGTTTTTTTTAGACTTGCCGGTGATTTACCTGTCTTTCAAAAGTCGTTAGCACGAAATTTTGTTGCTATGTTTATACCCTTATTTTTTATTTATAAATATAAACAACCTATGTTCGGTAAACTTCGTAATCAACCATTATTGATTGGACGGTCTACCCTTGGGTTGATTGGCGTATTACTCAACATCTTTGCCATAGATCATATGGTGTTAAGTGATGCCGATACACTAATGAAACTTAATCCATTTTGGACTATCCTATTAAGTTTACTATTCTTACATGAAAAAGTGCGAAAATATCAAATATCTGCGATGATCATTGCCATTATGGGTATGTTGCTTATAGTTAAGCCCGAATTTTCTTCTGCAATGCTTCCATCATTAGCAGGATTATTTTCAGGAATATTTGCTGCATCAGCTTATACATGTGTGCGCGCACTAAGCAGACGTGAACAACCTTACACGATTGTTTTTTACTTTTCATTATTTTCCGTGATTGTGTTGATCCCGTTTTCCATCGCAACATTTGAGCCAATGACAACAACCCAAATACTATATCTTTTAGGTGCAGGGCTTGCAGCAGCTGTAGGTCAAATAGGTATCACATTAGCTTATAGTTTTGCTGCGGCGAAAGATATTTCAATATTCACGTATGCTTCTATCATTTTTACTGCACTATTTGGTTTTATTTTATTTGGCGAAACACCAGATATGTATGCTATAGTCGGCTATATTATTATCATTAGTGCAAGTTACTATATGTTTGACCAAGCACGACGTGAATCAAATACACAACAATCACATTAAAGGAGCGGTAATATGACTCAAGGACGTCAAGAAGAGGAAATGAAAGACATTACATTATTAGGTAACCAAAATAACAATTATCAATTTGATTACCGTCCAGATGTATTAGAAACATTTGTTAACAAACATCAAGGAAGAGACTATTTCGTTAAATTTAACTGTCCAGAATTTACGTCACTCTGCCCTATCACAGGTCAACCCGACTTTGCTACAATCTATATCTCATATATCCCGAATGTTAAAATGGTTGAGTCAAAGTCACTAAAACTATATTTGTTTAGCTTTAGAAATCACGGCGATTTTCATGAAGATTGTATGAATATTATTATGAACGATCTTATTGAGTTAATGGATCCTCACTATATTGAAGTATGGGGTAAATTTACACCTAGAGGTGGTATATCTATAGATCCATATACAAATTATGGTCGTCCAGATACTAAATATGCACGCATGGCCGAACATCGTCTGATGAATCATGATATGTATCCAGAAAAAATTGACAACCGCTAGTTTGATTATTTAAAGTTATCCATCACCACTAATTGTGACAACTTAGTGGTGATCTTTTTTTATTTACAAAATATTTTACAAAATGTTCTTGCATATTTATTAATAAAAGCGTATTTTATTAATATCATTGAAATTCAGTAAGTATTGCGTATGTTGATTGAATTCCATTTTACTGAATATTCTTAATATTTAAGCATTTCAAAATAATGTTGCTAATAAATTGTCAGAATAGTAAAATTTATTTACTGAGTTTCAAATTGAAAGTACAGAAAGGTTGGGATGTTATGGCATCACACAATTCCCATGAATTAGCAGTTGAAAAAATTCCACACAAAGGTTTCTTTGGACACCCTAAAGGCTTGGGCGTATTGTTCTTCGTAGAGTTTTGGGAACGTTTTAGTTACTACGGCATGCGTGCAATGCTTATTTTTTATATGTACTATGCTATCAATCAAGGCGGATTAGGTATTGATAAAGCAACTGCCATGTCTATTATGTCCGTATATGGTGCATTAATTTACATGTCATCTATTCCAGGTGCCTGGATTGCTGACCGTATCACTGGAACACGTGGTGCGACATTGATTGGCGCCGTCTTAATTATTATAGGTCACGTATGTTTGAGTTTACCTTTCCAAATGTTTGGATTATTTGCATCAATGTTCTTTATTATTGTTGGTTCTGGCTTAATGAAACCAAATATTTCAAATATTGTTGGTCGTCTATACCCAGAAAATGATGTTCGAATTGACGCTGGGTTTGTTATTTTCTACATGTCAGTTAACTTAGGCGCACTCATCTCACCTATTATTTTACAAAATTTCTTAGATGTGAATAACTTCCACGGTGGTTTCTTAATTGCAGCTATTGGTATGGCTTTGGGATTAGTTTGGTATATTTTATTTAACCGTAAAACATTAGGCCAAGTCGGCATGCAACCGACTAACCCGCTTACTGCTGAAGAAAAGAAAAAATACACATTTATTATCGTTGCTATAGTTGCTGTGATTACAGCTGTATTAATTGTCACTTACTTGACAAATACATTGTCATTTAACTTAGTAAGTAATACCGTACTCGTACTTGGTATTGTTTTACCAATTATCTATTTTGCAACTATGATATACAGTAAAGATGTCGATGATACTGAACGTTCACGTGTGAAAGCCTTTATTCCTTTATTTATTCTAGGTATGATTTTCTGGTCTATTCAAGAACAGGGTTCTAATGTCTTGAATATTTACGGACTAGAAAAATCAGATATGCATTTAAATATATTCGGTTGGACAACTCGTTTTGGAGAAGCTTGGTTCCAATCTATTAACCCTTTGTTTATCCTATTATTTGCACCACTTATTTCATTAATGTGGATGAAAATGGGTAAAAAGCAACCTTCATTGCCAGTTAAATTCGCTCTTGGTACATTTTTAGCTGGACTATCATATTTAATTATGGGCTTAATTGGCGTTTCTTATGGATCAACAACATTTAGTGTCAACTGGGTTATTTTATCTTATGTCATTTGTGTAGTTGGGGAACTTTGTTTATCACCTACTGGTAACAGTGCTGCTGTTAAACTCGCACCAAAATCATTCAATGCACAAATGATGAGCGTGTGGTTGCTTACTAATGCATCAGCGCAAGCAATTAACGGTACAGTCGTGAAGTATATTGATGACTTAGGTCAAACTACATACTTTATCCTTCTCGGTAGTATTGCTGTTGTCGTAACGCTTATTGTTCTTGCCTTCACACCAATCATTAAGAAAGCCATGAAAGGTATTCATTAATCACATTCTTATAACAAGTAAAAACATACTAAGATTAGCTATGAAGAAATCTATGACGATAGATTTTTTCATAGCTATTTTTTTATAGTTATAGAGCCTGGGATATAATTATGTTTTAAACTATGAATTAAATATTTACAGTAGTTGACTGGATTGAAAATACGCTT
>NZ_KV830917.1:0-1118 GCF_001836955.1 Staphylococcus sp. HMSC063A07 | reverse complement strand
GTCAACCTTGTCGGGGCGGGACTACGAATTTATAGTGAATTCTGTCCCGCTCTCACATTTTTTGTATTACCATACACTAAATCTTAAAATTAAGGGTAAGTATGTAAAGTGATACCTTTTAGAAAGAAGGCATAATTATGACAGACAAATACAATCATGGCGTATTATTTTATCATGAACACAGTGGTTTAAAGGATATATATAATGGTTTAGGTGAAGTGACAAAAGCATTAAGTTCAATATGTAAACAGCTATCCATTCAAGTGAGTGAAAACGAAGGAGACATTATTAAATATTGTCAGAAGATTAAGCAAGGTGATTATGGTCAAAAAATTGATATTTTATTTATTTTAGGTGGGGATGGCACCGTTAATGAAATGGTTAACGGCGTGATGAAACATCAGCTAGATTTGCCTATTGGTATTATCCCAGGTGGTACGTTTAATGATTTTACAAAAACGCTTAACATTCATCCTAACTTTAAACAAGCTAGTGAACAACTTAAATATGCACAAATTGGTCAGTATGATGTCATTCAAGTGAATAAAGAATTCGCCCTTAATTTCGTTGGGCTAGGTTTGATTGTGCAAAATGCAGAAAATGTGCAAAACGGTGCGAAAGATATATTTGGCAAATTAAGTTATATCGGTTCAACCGTAAAAACATTAATGGATCCGAGTAACTTTGATTTTACTTTAACAATTGATGGTGAAAAAACAACTGGCAATACTTCAATGCTGCTTATTGCGAATGGTCCTAATATTGGAGGTAGTCGTATTCCGCTCACAGATTTATCACCACAAGATGGTAAATTGAATACATTTATTTTTGACGAGCAAAGTTTCAGCATATTAAATGATATTTTCAAAAAAAGAGATAGCATGAACTGGAATGAAATCACTCAAGGTATTGACCATATCTCAGGTAAGGATATTCGCATTGATACAAAACCGATCATGAAAGTAGATATAGATGGTGAAATTCGACTAGAAGCGCCGCTTGATATTAAAGTGTTGCCCAAAGCATTAAAATTATTAACCATCCCTACATAAAATTGATAAACAATTTGGGACATAAATATAAAGGATTAAAATTACATGTTAATACGTAGTATTTAT
>NZ_KV830916.1:80414-119692 GCF_001836955.1 Staphylococcus sp. HMSC063A07 | reverse complement strand
CATTACAATTTTAATACTTTGTATTTATGTCCCAAATTGACTTAATATGTAATAAATAGCATCAATGAAACACTCTATTTATTTTATATTAACGATAAAAGTCTCTCTGAATACGATCTTTCTTAATACCATATTGTTTATAAAAATGCGCCATATAATTAGCAATTTGTTCATCCCAATATATATCCGTGGCATATTGATGATGTGCTGGATTTGCCGGATTCCACCTCATTTGATACAAGGAAACTTGTCCTTGATCAAAATAGTGTGAGCGAATAAAAGATGCACCATCTATAATCGCTTTATTGGGAGAAGTCCAATGATGCGTTTTGGCATAACTTTTACCTGTTTGAATGGCATTGCTGTCAAATGCACCAATGCCAAAAAAATTATAATAGCGTTGCTGCCCATCTGTAATACCTTTGGCTAACGTGGATTGTCCTTCCCCGGTTTCAACCAGCGCATGGCTTACTAAATAAATAACATTAATTTTATATTGCTTTTGTGCTGCTAAAAATTGTTGCCCATGGCCATCGAGTATGCCTTTATTATGAAGCATTTGATTTACTTCTTTTTCAGACATCTTAATGGGATGCGTCAGTTCCATATACTTAAATTCTGTATCTCGAAAAGAAATCCGCATAGCACTTTCGACTTGATGACGATTAGCAGCAGTAAACTCACCGTTATTGTTAATGGTATTTATCATTTCTGAACTAGTTTGTAACCTCACTGCCTCGTCAAATGTTACCTGCTGATTGCTTATAAAAAATAACTGTCCTTTATATAACAATAAGATGCTAGTTATGGCTAATATAGTTATAATATAATGTTTTTTTAATTTTTTACGCTTCTTCCTCAATGATCTATACTCACAATCTTCACTTTGTCATAATAAAATATGCTACAACAATTACTAACACCACAAAAAGAAATGAACCATTGATTGCCCATTTTAAACCTTTGCGCTCTCTAAGTAAGACATTAAATAGTACTAAGCTCATCGTTAAAGAAATGGCAAACATACTTATTGCTAACATAAACTGCATGATAAACAAACAAATCAGCCCAGCAACTAAGCAAAGATTTGATGCAATCATAATACGCTTAATCATTTTTGATTCGATAAGTCTTCATCCTCTCAATTTTACCTATATAACACCATACCATATCCTTAACCTATTGTGCGCTTTATTACATAAAAAGAGGACAGTAAAACAAAGTCAAATATAACTTTGTTTTCTGTCCTATCGTTTATATCTAAATATGAATAATACGTTCTATGAACTAATTATGACTAATGTTCTCTAGACATACCTTTTAGCATATTTAACATATAAGTTAAACTGCGATTCATATCATCATCTTTTAATACACCTAATAAATGTCTAATTGATGTTTTGGCATTAGGACTAGCTTGGTTCGCAACATGTAACCCTTTGTTCACTTTAGCTAAAAAGGCACTTAAATCTTTAACTTCCAAATCACCTAATAAAAATACAAGCGATGCCATATTAGATAACAAACCGGTATATATGTCCTTATTTAATTCAACTGCAAATTTGTTGATAATAACTTGTCTTCCTTTAATAGCACCATTTAATGCATCTAAGAGTTTCGCATCATCCAATACTTTTATTAACTTGATCGCCTTTAAAATACTATCTTTATTATCAGCAATCGCGTCTGTTACTTCAGTAAGGTTTTCTAACTTAATCTGCTCGTCTGATTTTTTTAGACGTTTGATATTTGTGATTCTTTCAGCCATTATTGATCACCTTTATTTCCTGGGAAAACGTAGTCCTGACGTTCCCATTTTTTCTGAACCTGCACACTATATTGCGGATGACGTTGTTTATCTACGCGGAAGTTCGTTGGATTCAATGGTGACTTGCCACGTCGAGAAAGGATTTCCATACGACAACTTGTACGTTTGTAGGATGGTGTATCTGTATATTGATCAACATCACTATTTGTCAATAAGTTAATCGCACCCATATCACCGTGTACCATCGCATCATTATTTAATGGTATATAAATTTCTTTCCCTTTTACTCGGTCAGTGACATGTACAATTAGTTTTGCTTCACCCGTTGTAGATATCAGTTTAACTTCAGCACCTTCGTGAATATTACGGTCTTTTGCTAATTCTGGTGATATTTCAACAAAGGTATTTGGCATTTTGTACTTAATCATTTCTGTTTGATAAGTCATATTACCTTCATGGAAATGTTCAAGTAAACGACCATTATTAACATGTAAGTCATATACTTCATCTTCTTTAAAGAAGTTATCAAATGATAAAGGATAGAATTTTGCTTTTTTATTCTCAAAATTAAAACCTTCTAAGTAGAGTAATGGTTCGTCTGTACCATCTTCATGCACTGGCCATTGTAAGCTGTCAAAGCCTTGTAATCGATCATAACTTACACCTGCATATAGAGGTGTTAATCGCGCAATTTCATCCATAATGTCACCAGGATAATTATAATTCCAGTCAAATCCAAATTCTTTAGCAATCATTTGGAAAATGACCCAGTCAGGTTTAGAATCTCCTAAAGGTGTTAACGCTTGATTAATGCGTTGAATACGACGTTCTGTATTCGTAAATGTTCCATCTTTTTCGAGTGATGGACTGGCTGGTAACACGACATCTGCATATGAAGCTGTGAAAGTTAGAAATTCATCTTGTACCACTAAAAAGTCTACTTTTTCTAGCGCAGATTGTACAAAATTAATGTTTGAATCTACAATACCTGTATCTTCACCGTATAAGTAAAGTGAATGTATTTCATCATTATGGATACCCTCCATCATTTGATGATTATCTCGTCCAGGTGTTGGATTTAATGTTACACCATATTCTTTTTCAAATTTAGCACGCACATCATCGTCTACAACTCTTTGATAACCAGTAAATTGATCTGGCATGCTTCCCATATCACTTGCACCTTGAACATTATTATGTCCTCGTAATGGATAGGCACCTGAGCCAGGTTTACGATAATTGCCTGTGGCTAATAAGAAATTGGAAATTGCTGTACTAGAGTCACTACCAATATCTTGTTGCGTAATACCCATAGCCCAGCAAATGGCTACAGTTTCTGCTTTAGCTGCTTCTTCAGCAAACTTAATAAGTCTTTCTTTTGGTATACCAGTAGCTTCTTCAGCAAATTCCATTGTAAATGGTTCTAATGATGTATAATAATCATCAAAGTTATCTACCCATTCATCAATGAATGCCTTATCATGTAAGTCGTGATCGATGATATATTTTGTTGCTGCACCTAACCATACGAGATCCGTTCCTGGTTTAGGTTGGTAAAATTCATCTGCACGTTCTGCCATTTCATGTTTGCGTATATCAAAGACATGTGAGCGTTGCCCGAATAACTTTTGAGCACGTTTCATACGTGATGCAATGACCGGATGAGCCTCTGCCGTATTTGTACCTATAAGCACAGTCATTGCTGCTTTTTCTAAATCTTCTATAGAACCAGAGTCACCACCATGTCCTACTGTTCTAAATAAACCTTTTGTTGCTGGTGCCTGACAATATCTTGAACAGTTATCAACGTTATTAGATCCAAAAACTTGTCGTGATAACTTTTGCATTAAATACGATTCTTCATTGGTTCCTTTAGATGACGCAATAAAGGCTAAAGCTTCGCCACCATATTGATTTTTAATCTGACTAAAGTTATCTACAACAACTTTCAAAGCTTCATCCCATTCAACTTCATGGAATTCACCATTTTTACGAACTAGAGGTTTCGTTAAACGCTGATCAGAATTGATATGTCCCCATGAGAATTTACCTTTAACACATGTTGCAACCTTGTTGGCTGGAGAATCATGTGAAGGTTGAACTTTTAATACTTCTCTATCTTTCGTCCATACTTCAAATGAACAACCTACACCACAATATGTGCATACGGTTTTCGTTTTGTTAATACGTTCTTTACGCATTTCTGCTTCTGAATCAGAAATCGCAAATAATGGACCATAACCTGGTTCAGCCTTTTTTGTTAAGTCAATCATAGCTGCTAGAGAACCTGGCTCTGTATCAGTCATATAACCTGCATTACCTTCCATATTAACTTCCATCATAGCGTTACACGGGCACACTGTAGCACATTGACCACACGATACACATGAAGATTCATTGATAGGTACATCATTGTCCCAAATGACACGTGGATGTTCTCTATCCCAGTCAATGCGAATGGTTTCATTTACTTCAATGTCTTGACATGCCTCTACACAACGCCCACACAAAATACATTGATTAGGGTCATATCGATAAAATGGACCATAATCTTTCTCGTATGGTTTTTCTTTATATTCATAAGTTTGATGTTGTAATCCCCACTCGTCCATCGTATTATGAATTTCACAATCACCGTTATTGTAATCACAAACAGTACAATACAGCATATGCTTTTCCAAAATTCTATCTAGCGCTTCTTTTTGGCTTGATTTAACCTCATTATTTTCAGTATTAACCGTCATTGGACGATCAATTGTCGTACTACACGCTCGCTCAATTTGCCCATCAATTTCAACCATACATGTATCACATGTCTGGATTGGTCCCATTGATTCGTTATAGCAAATTGAAGGTACGAACGTATTTCTTGACTTAATAAACTCAAGTAAGTTTGTTCCAGGTTCAACAAGATAATCTGTGCCATCTAATGTAACAATTAAATGTTCCTGCATACCTTCACCCCATTTATATTTATTTAATTCTTAAAAGACTTCTCTATATCCTACATCAATACCCCACATATAAATATATCGATAATAGAATCATCTTAATTGTATAACTTAATGACTAGAATGTTAAGACTTTAATAACATTTAAAAAAATCAATTCTTTTTTCCTGCATACGTTTTCATTAAAAGTAATATGAGCATCTTATTGTTAATAATTAAAGAAACTGGCACATAAAAAAATTAACCAGTAAATACGTTTTTGTAACTTCATTTACTGGCTAATTTGTTTATAATACCTTTTATTATAGGCCTAAATTACTATTTATAATGTCTGTGCTGTCTTTTTTAGATGATTCGCTTGGAATAAAGTAGTATAATCCATCATCTTGAATGCCACCTTGACCATCTAATTGATAGCGATTCACTGTTTTATTCGCACCTTTGTAATTACTGCGAATTTGATTCATTTCACTTAAACTCAAATCTGTTTTAACATTTTTTTGTATTTCAGACAATAAACTATTGAAATGCGTGATAGAAGATTTACTTACCATTTTATTGGCCATTGCTTGTAAAATGATTTGCTGTCGTTCTTGACGACCGAAATCGCCACCTGCGCCTTCTTCTTTACGACTTCTGATAAAGTTCATTGCTTTATCGCCATCTAAATGTGTTTTTTCACCATGAACGAAGTGTGTGCCATTAATGGTAAAGGTGTCATTACTTACAACATCAACGCCACCTAATGCATCAATCATATCATGTAAACCATCCATATCAATCGTAGCATAATGATCGATTGGAACATTCATCAATTTTTCTAATGATTTTACAGCCATGTTGGCACCACCATAAGCATATGCATGGTTGATTTTTTCAGTTGTTCCTCTACCAACAATATCTGCTTTTGTATCCCTTGGAATACTGACTATATCCGTTTTTTGTTTGCTAGGGTTTATTGATAGAATCATGATGGTATCACTTCTTTGTCCATCATTTGCTTGTTTTCTTTTGGCATCAGAATCAACACCAAATAACGCAATCGTAAAAGGTTCTCCTTTACTTAAATTGACATTTTTACTTCTTAATGCTGAATGACTGCGATCAAGAGGATTATGTATTTTATCCCCTGTAATAAAAATTTTCGCAGCGACATATATAACTGCTATAATTGCCAATAATACTAGTATTCCAAACATCCATAAAAAGATTTTTAACGGTAAATTCATTTTTTTCCGTTCTGACCGTCGCACACAAACCACTCCATTCACTATTAGTCACATCAATTATATCCATAAAACATTATTTTTGAATACATCTTTAGCCTTATTTATTAGAATTTTGCTAAAATGTTTCACTATTATTTAAAATTTAACTATAGCGCTGATAAATATTAATAATCTCGTCATAGCAACCTTCATTACTGATAATAAACGGACCTGCTTCAGCAATATTTAGAGCAGCACGAGTCAAACATGTCATCTTCAGTCCTAATTCCTTGGCAAATAAATGTTGTGCTGCAATATCCCAAGGCTTAGGATTCGTATTAATATATGCACCAAATTGTCCCTTTATTACTTTTATTGAATCTAAACCACATGAGCCAATGTTGCGATTAGCAAAACATGCTTCACGCAATGCTTTGGATACATCTACTGGTATATACTGCGCATCAAATGAAATCATCGCATCTTGTAAACTAAGTATGGGTGGTTTGGGTAAAGGATTATTGTTTTCAAAGGCCCCTCGATGTTCGATTGCTTTATAGAGCTTTTGATGAACATAATCGTATATGTATGATAACTTAGGCTTTCCATTAACAAAATAACCGATAATAATACAATAATCTTCTTGTTGTTTTACTAAATTTGCAGTACCGTCGATTGGATCTAACAACCACACATGTCCTTCATGTGCACTTATCGTGTCATTATTTTTCTCTTCAGCTACCAATTGATGTCCTGGAAGATGCTCATGTAACATTTCACTAAAATGCTGCTGTAAGGCTTTATCGACATTTGTTACCAAATCAAATCTATCTTGCTTTATATCTGTATCTAATTTAGCCAATAACTGAGGAATGATTACATCAAGCTGTTGTATCCATCTCTCAATAAGCTGATCAATTTCTTCTAATCGCTTATGCATTAAATGAGTCACCTCATTTCTTTTTTACTTTATTTTAACGTATTCCTATATTAACGTATAGCTGATTTATAATTAAATTCAAACAAAAAAACGGCTAGTCATATGCTAGCCGACAAATAGAAAGGAAAGTAAGTAATAAATATTGAAGATGTTTCGATGTAACGTGAACGATTATTTTAAGCTATCTGTTACATAGCTTTACCCCTTTGTTTGTAATCGCTCTCCCCTGTTACAATTATTATAATAGCACAATTATTAAGAAAATGTAAGCGTTTTCCAAATATTTTTTAATTTTTTTTAGTTACAAAACACTTTACATATATACAAATGTCATCATTGTCACTTATATGTTATAATTAAAGTAATATGTAACATTAGGTGGTGTCTAATTTGAATAAAGCTGAAAGACAAAATCAACTCATCCATGTAATACAACAGAATCGTAAAATGACAGCCTCTGAATTAGCAACAGCATTAAATGTGTCTAAACGTACCATTTCGCGTGATATCGCCGAGTTAGAAGAACAAGGTGTAAGGATATTTGCACAGCATGGTAAATTGGGCGGTTTTCAAATTCAACAGTCTCAATCAAAAATGGCACTTTCCATCTCAGAAGAGCAACTACTTGCACTTTTTCTTACACTAAATGAAAGTCAATCGTATTCTTCATTACCTTATAAACAAGAAATACAAGAAATTATTCAGCAATGTTTAAAGTTGCCAAATACACGCGTAAGAAAGCTGCTTAAACGTATGGACAAATATATTAAATTCGACACAATTGAAGCGACACCATTACCTAAGTTGTTTTCAGACATTCTCATATACAGTGCCGAACGCAACGTAATGTCTGTCGATTTTGTTAGCGATAATAAAATGGCTGCTCAAAATGTTATTTTTATCGGTATTTTATGTAAAAACGCTGAGTGGCTTGCGATTGTTTTTGATATTGGACACGGTTGTACACGAGAATTGCCTATATTAGCAATCCATGATATTTCATATTCTTTCGAAAAGACTTTAAACACGCATGATATAACAATTGATAATTATACACAATTTTTAAACCCGTCAGATTAACTGTATTCTGTCGGGTTTTTTAAGTTTAAAAACAGACAATTATCGTGCTGAAATCAATATCATTTTATTGTTTTCTAAATTAAATATAAAAATATTTTATAGGTAAATTGTAAACTGATTACGTAACGTTTATAATAAATATGATTATAGCATTAAAGGAGGTTTACCATGGTTGGATTTTCAGTATATCTAGGAACAACCTTAAACAAGACATACATACACAAGATGACTCAGCTTGGTTATGACATGATATTCACATCCTTGCAGTTATCTAAGTTATCGCTACGTCAACAACTTGCATATTTGGGAGAGTTATGTGAGCTTTTGCGTAACGTCAATATGACTTATGTAATAGATGTCCATCCTGACTTGCTTAATCATGACTTTTTTACATTTTTCAATAATATTTCGACAGGGAATTTTATTATTAGAATAGATAATCAGCTTCAAATTTCAATGATCGAAGAACTGCAAAATCATGGTTTAAAATGCTGTTTAAACGCAAGTACCATTGATGCTTCAATATTGCAGCAACTTCCTACTAAACAACCTATATACTACTGTCATAATTATTATCCACGGCCTGATACTGGTTTATCAACAGATTTTGTCAGCGCACAAAATCACTTAATTCGACAGTTTGATTCAAATAGCATTATTTTTGCTTTTATACCAGGATCAGAATTTCGTGGACCACTTTATTGCGGACTACCTACAATAGAGCAGCATAGAACAAACAATCCTTTATTAGCTGCAACTCAACTTATGAATAGTGGCATCAATAATATTATTATTAGCGATCCATACATGACTGCCAAACATGCTGAACAACTTATATTTATGTTACGAGATAGACATTTCAAGCTTAAGGTGACCAAACTGGAACATTCTTATCAACAATTATTATTACAACAACATACATCACGGCCTGATGCACCAGAACATGTGATTCGCTCATCGGAATCTCGCTCTAGATGCCAGCAACATATCACGTCACAGCCTTACCCATTCGATATTAGAAGTTGTGGCCATGTGACGATAGATAATCATTTAAATGGGCGTTATGAAGGTGAAATTCAAATTGTTAGAACTCCTTTACCGACACATTCACATGTTAATTATCTTGCTACAATTGTTGCAGAGGACCAAGTCTTACTACCACTCATCCAACCAAATGATACATTTGAATTTATTGAAGATAAAGGAGTAAATCAATGAAACATTTAATGACAGAGCGTAGAAACAAACGTACGATGCACCTGGATGACATGCCTATTTTAGAAGCATTAAAAACAATTAACAGCGAAGATCACCAAGTAGCAATAGCAGTTCAGCAAATTTTACCGGAATTAAGTAAAGCCATTGAAACAATCATTCATCAATTTTCTAAAGGTGGCAGACTCATTTATATCGGTGCAGGCACAAGTGGACGTTTAGGTGTGCTCGATGCTGCAGAGTGTGTACCAACATTCAATACATCACCAGGTGAAGTTATTGGTCTAATTGCTGGAGGACAAGGTGCAATGACAACAGCCATTGAAGGAGCTGAAGACAGTGCATCATTAGGAGAACAAGATTTAAAAAATATCAATCTTAATAAACAAGATGTGGTTGTAGGAATTTCAGCGAGTGGTCGTACACCTTATGTTATAAGTGCACTCACTTATGCGAATCAATTAGAAGCTAAAACCGTTGCCTTATCTTGTAATGTCAACAGTGATATAAGTCAACTTGCAGATTATGCACTAGAAGTTAACGTTGGTCCCGAAGTATTAACTGGATCAACGCGTTTAAAAGCCGGTACTTCACAAAAGTTAGTGCTTAATATGATATCGACAATGACTATGATTGGCATCGGTAAAGTATATGATAACTTGATGGTCGACTTGAAACCAACAAACACCAAATTACAACAACGTTCAATTCATATAATTGAAGATATATGTAGTATTGATCATGAAACAGCACAACATCTTTATCAACAAGCTAATAATGATATTAAAGTAGCAGTTGTCATGCATATGTGTGACACTTCTAGAAACGATGCCCAACTAAGATTAACAAAGCATAATGGAGTCATTAAAAAAGCGATTCAATCTTAAGGAGGCGTTTCTTATGAAAAATGAACAACAACTTGCTGAGCAAATATTACATGCTGTCGGTGGCATTGAAAATATAAACGATATTCTTCATTGCATGACACGTATTCGCCTAAAGTTGAATAATAAGCAACACGTCAATTACACTGAATTAAAATCAATTAAAGGTGTACTTGGGGTCATTGATGATGACCGTTTACAAATCGTGTTAGGCCCAGGTGTAGTGGACAAAGTGACAGAATATATAGAAAAACAACACAAAACCACATCCTCACCTGCGCAGCCAACTGAAAATAAACAGCATAAAAATTCTAATAAACGTTGGAATAAAGTACTTAGAACCATAGCAGATATTTTTATTCCTTTAATACCAGCCTTTGTTGGTGCAGGATTAGTCGGTGGTATAGCAGCAGTTTTAAATATTTTTATCCAAGCCGGTGATTTAACTGCGGATTGGGTAAAACAAATGGTTGTTGTCTTAAATGTCATTAAAGATGGTATGTTCTTTTATTTAGCTATCTTTACTGGAATAAATGCTGCCAAAGTCTTTGGAGCAACTCCAGGTTTAGGTGGCGTCATCGGTGGTACGACATTACTAACAGGTATAAGTGATAAAAATCCAATTGTAAATATTTTTACTGGGGAGCCACTTTTACCTGGTCAAGGTGGTATTATTGGTGTTATCATTGCTGTCTGGTTACTCAGTTTAATTGAAAAAAGATTGCATAAAATAGTACCAAATGCCATTGACATAATTATAACTCCTACTTTAACGCTATTAATAATAGGTTTGCTAACGATATTTGTAATCATGCCATTAGCAGGATTTATATCATCAGGTTTAGTGATTGTAGTCAACTGGGTAATTGATATTGGTGGTATCTTTAGTGGCTTTATTATTGGTGCATCATTCTTGCCTTTAGTCATGTTAGGTTTGCACCATATCTTCACACCTATCCATATCGAACTCATCAATCAAACCGGTGCTACTAATTTATTACCTATCGCCGCAATGGCAGGCGCAGGTCAAGTTGGTGCTGCCCTTGCCTTATGGATGCGCTGTAAACGTAATAAACAATTAGCTAATGTCATTAAAGGTGCTTTACCTGCAGGCTTTCTTGGAATAGGAGAACCATTAATTTATGGAGTAACCTTGCCATTGGGAAGACCATTCTTTACCGCTTGCTTAGGGGGAGGTATTGGCGGTGCCGTAATTGGAGGTATCGGGCATATTGGTGCTCGTGCAATTGGACCTAGTGGATTATCATTACTTCCACTAATATCAAATCATATGTATCTTGGATACCTTATAGGACTTATTTCAGCTTACATTGGTGGCTTTATACTTACCTATTTCTTTGGTACAACGAAATCAATGCGAAATTCAACGCAATTAGGTGGTTAAATTATGCCAAATATATTAAACGCGATCGATGATCAATATGAATATATGACAACGACAGAACAGTATATTGCTCAATTTATATTGAACCATCCGTACGACATCATTAACATGAGTGTGGAATCACTTTCGAAAACGCTTAATATTGATGTTACTAAGATTGATGCATTTAGTTATCAATTTAATGATGATGGGTTTGAAGGACTCAAAATAAATATTCAACAAATCTTCCCAAAACAATCATTACCCTATAATATCGAAATTTTAGCCAACGATAGTGTTGATAAAATTAAAAATAAATTGCATCAACGTGCTGCAAATGCTATTAATAAAAGTACCCAAGCAATTAAACCTTATGCGATTGATCAAATGTGTAAACAACTTAAGCGCGCAAAGACCATATATGTCTTTGGCTACGGTGCATCTTACGTATGTGCACTCGATATCTATCAAAAATTTTCACGCATAGGATTAAACGTGCAAGTCGTACAAGAAACGCATATGTTAACGACACAATTGTCTACACATAGTCAAAGTGATTGCATCTTATTTATCACAAACAATGGTGATCAAAGTGAATTACAAGCCTTGGTCAAAGTGATTAAAGATTATCATATTCCTATCATGACAGTAACAAGTCATAAGCACAATCCAGTAGCACAAGCATCAGAGGTTGTCTTAGTTTATGGTAACAGTGATGAAAACGAATTAAGAATGGGTGCTACAACCTCATTATTTGCACAAATGTATACGATTGATACATTATTCTACAGATATATTGCATTAAATTATCAAGATTCACTAGATTTCATCACGCAATCTAAAATGGCTCTAGACAACTATCGCAAGCATCTATCAAATATTGAGTTTAGACATTAATTACGAATAAAAGCGGACGAGATTAAAGTCATTATTGACATTAATCCCGTCCGCACTTTTTAATCGTAATTTGTTTTTCATAATCATAGATTAACTATTCATTATGTTACCGAACTTTAAATGTTTGAGTTATTAATGATTTAATTTTGACGTTCGGCTTTATGATGTCCGCGAATAAAATAGTAAATTGAAACAGCCACTAAAAAGACAATCCCAATCAGCACAGACACTACCGTTTCTTTATTGATTAACATACCAATTAATACAATAATTAAAAATGCAATAGTGATATAATTCGCGAATGAACCGCCTGGCATTTTGAATGGATGCCCTTCTAATTGTTCCGGATGTAATTTTCTAAAACGTAAATGACTAATTAATATCATGAACCACGGAATCATACCAGGTAAAATAGACGCACTATAAACATACACAAAAATACTATCTGCGCCTTTTATAAACACTGGTAATACAACATTTAACAATGCTCCTACTAATATGCCGATAGAAATTGCTAATACAGCATACAATGGCACACCATTTCTCATTACTTTAGTAAATACTTTAGGCATTTGACCTTTTTGTGCTAACGTATAAATCATTCGACTAGCACTAAAAATACCTGAATTACATCCTGATAATGCTGCTGTTAATACTACAAAGTTAATTAATCCTGCTGCAAATGTTATACCGATTTTTGCAAAAGTGGCTACAAATGGACTACCAATATCGCCCAATTGATCCCAAGGATAGATTGACACAATGACAAACACTGCACCAATATAGAAGATAAGAATACGCCAAATAACACCATTAATCGCACTCTTAATATTTTTCTTTGGATTTTTAGTTTCTCCAGCTGTTATACCGATAAGTTCTACGCCTTGATATGAACCAATAACGATGGATAAGGCAAAGAAGAAGCCCATCCAGCCATGAGGTAGAAAACCACCATGTGACCATAAATTAGATATACCAATAGGATGACCACCATTACCAATACCAAAGAAGATTAAGCCTAATCCGGCAACAATCATTAATAATATTGTTATAACTTTGATTAACGCAAACCAGAACTCAAATTCTCCAAATGCTTTAACTGTTGCTAAGTTTGCAGTTAATAATAAGGCTACTGCAATCACTCCAGGAACCCATTGTGGTAAATTCGGAAACCAAAAATTCA
Source organism: Staphylococcus sp. HMSC063A07 (assembly GCF_001836955.1). Taxonomy (NCBI): domain Bacteria; kingdom Bacillati; phylum Bacillota; class Bacilli; order Caryophanales; family Staphylococcaceae; genus Staphylococcus; species Staphylococcus sp. HMSC063A07. The sequence goes on along the minus strand of NZ_KV830916.1, from coordinate 106,182 downwards.
TATACTCTCCAACAGCAATCACTTCACTCATACCTACGACTATCCACTGAAATATATTACTCCAGGCAGTCATATAACCTGCAACAGGATGAATGTAGTCACTTGCAAAGGTTGCAAATGATCCTGTAGTAGGATTTAAATAAATCATTTCTCCCATTGCTCTCATAATTAAGAACAAAAAAATCCCTGCAATTAAATAAGCGAAAATCACAGATGGCCCAGTCCACTTAATTGTACTTGTAGCTCCCATAAATAAACCTACACCAATCGTGCCCCCGAGTGCGATCATTCTCACTTGACGTGCACTCAGAGATCTGTGTAATTCATTGTTACTCATAACCAAACCCCATCTCTGTTTATTCTAAGTTTTCTGAAAAAACTTATGTAGGTTATTATACTATAATTTGAACAAAATGGTACAAAAATTTTACAGTTTTTTGAAATCGGTTACAACATTGATTTTACAAGCTTTTGCAAGCTATAAAATTTACTAAAATTAAGCTTTTTCACCTTTCAAAATGGTTATTTTTTATATTCATTATGATATAAAGCATACACGTATTTCTTTCGTTTTATGTTATACTTTCAATTAATAATAAAGGAGATTATTTATGATTAAAGAACTTAGTTTACGTGGGTTAAAATTTTCAATTATATTTGGCGTTTTATTTTTTATTCTTAATTATTTTAGTGGCACGCGTTCATCACTTAGTGCTTTAAGTATAAGAACGATTTTAGCTATACTATCTTTCTTTGTTCTCTATGTAGGCTTATTCGCTATCTTCAATTCTGAAATGCGCAAGGTTATATATAGTACGACACTCTCGATATCACTTGTTATTTTTATTTTATTAGGAGGGCTCTTTTTCACGGTAAAAATTGGACTTATCATAGGTCTAATCGTCGGTATTCTTGCGGGAGCCATTTGGGAATTAATACATAATAAAAGAGGAGGTAGAGTGCGATGAGCACCATTATTATTGGTATTATTCTTATAATTTTACTTATTATTAGCCTTATACCAAATTATATTGCGATGAAACGACAACAAGCAGATAATCAAAGTGCAACACGCTTTATGTTTATGGTTGGTATTGATGCAATTTTGCTACTTTTAATAATTACAACATTAATTATTAAAAGTATGTCGTAAACATCACTATAATACGTGAAAGCAAGACATAATTCTAGCTTCATTTTTTAAGATTATACCTTTTCGTTTTATACTCACGTTTTAATAGATTTCTAATCAAAGGAAGCTGGAATCCCAAGCTTCCTTTGATTGTATGTTTTTATTTGGAGTTTCTTATTGTTGGGGCTCGAGTATTATTTTGTAGATGATAATAGCGATGATGAGATAGATGAAAGTATTGATAAAGAATCTTCGTGTATGTTTACGTCGAGGTAAGTGTTGGTTAAGCTTTGGCGCAATAATAAGATTGATAATGCCAATGATAATGGGCCCTGCTATAAAGAATAGAAGGATATTCCAATTCATGTGTTAGTGCTCCTTTCCTCGTTCGAAGCATGCTGTGACAATACTATCAAAATCCATATCTTTACCAATGTATGAAATAGCTGAAAAATCTTGTTGCTTAGTCATTTCATTTGTATTTACAATTACATCTAATCCTGCAGTTACTGCAGCAGTCGCACCATTAACTGAATCTTCAATAGCTAAACAATGTCCCGGTGCATAATTAAGTTTCTGTACTGCTACTAAATAAGGATCTGGATTCGGTTTAATATCATCGACATCTTCTCGACCGACTATGACATCGACATAAGCATCGAGCCCTAATTGGTGCACTGTTGGCATAATATCTTGTCGATAGCTACTCGTAGCGATGGCCATAGGTATATGATGCTGTTTCAAGTAGCGCATCAACTGCGCAATTGTTTCTTTTACTTCTAAATGCTTACTTGTGTCATTATGTTCTGTATAAATTGCTTGTTTATCATCAACGCCTAAAGCTTCTGTTAAATAGTCATGCAGAGGCTGTGCTTTCCCACCAACATTGCTACGATAAAATGACCTTGATATTGGAGATAATTTGTGACTAGTCAAATGTTTATTTATTAATGAAAATAAATGTTCCTCCGTATCAATAATTGTTCCATCAAAATCAAAAACAACTGCTTTATACATCAATATTCCCCTCTTTTTCTCTGTAATGCTTATATTTTAACATACTATTTATCGTCTATTTTGTAATCAAAATTTAATAGTTTGTCTATCATTATCATGATACTGCTACTTGAATCTTTAAAATAGATCATCACTTTTGTATAGTTAACGTAAAAATCATATGACAATTCAATTAAATTTAAGTTCATTCAAAAGTCTTAGTGATAATATTCTCAAAGAATGATACAATCAGTGTGAATAAGAGAACGTAGCTATTTTACTTATCCACGCAACACATCTTCACACAATTTGGTAAGACGCTGTCACATAAGCGTATATGATAATATATCGTTCAGTTTCGTTACATTATTTAAAAATATAATTTTAGAGGAGGACATCACATGTTGATAGATAAATTTGAAACCTACATTTTAAATATCGCAGGTTTGAAATCACGTTCAACGCGTAAACAACTAATTAAAATTTGTAAACAAATTCACTTTTGTGAATCAATTCAATACAGTATAACTAAGAAAAAAGGTATTTTTGTCTTAGAGCTTAGCTTACCTAAACAACAACTACCTTATGTAATTAGTTTCTTAAGTTTTCACGAGTATTTAATTTATCAAATTTTACCTCCAAAGCATGTAGACGAACTTCTTAATTCTGAAAAATTATATCAATCCTCCAAACGTTTTGATTTAAAAATAGATGGTTTGCAAGATGCTTTCATTAAAGATAAAGTCATTGATATCATGACCTTATTCTCAAATCATTATGCTATAAATTATACCTTGAATCCAGATTGTGCCAGTGTTTGTTGTTCACCAGAAACATTCGCACACTTATTACGTACAATCGCAACACATAATATTGATGTCCTATCAGCATCTTATCGTTCAAGTGCTATGCATAAATCTCGTATTTCATAATCAAAAGCCATCAGTTCGTTACTCAAAATAAAAAGCACAAAGATGATTTTTAACTTCAAATCATCTTTGTGCTTTTTTACGCCGTATTTTAAGGCTTTACGTTTCTATGGTACTGTCTCATCCTTGGTCTTCAACTAGCACTATTCCTTAAAGCATTTCACCAACATACTTTTTAAAAATGGTTCCTTTTGTAACTGAATATTACTTATCATCCATAGTTACTAAATTTTCAAACGCTTCTCTTACTTGAGGAACAGACATCCCTACAACAACTTGGACATTTTTACCGCTTTTAACTAAACCGTGTGCCATTTGATTATGTGTGAAATAAGCACTTTCTTCAACTTTTTCCGGATCATTCACAGTTAAGCGCAATCGCGTTGTACAATTAGTGACATCTTTAATATTTTCTTTGCCACCTAATCCATCCAGATAATAAATTGCTTTTTCTTCGTATTCGTTACCAGCTACTGTCTGTTTACTGTTTGTTGTATTATCCCCTTTTTTATCTTTGTAATCTTTTTTAGAGAATAATTTAACGTCTTCTTCGTCTCTACGCCCTGGTAAAGGAATATCAAATTTTAAAATTAAATATCTAAATAGTACAAAGTAGATACCTACGAATATTAATCCGATAACGACTTGAACTACATATGTCATCCAGTGTTTCTGTCCTAATGGAATCCAGTTTGTGGCTAAGAAATCTAATACACCACCGCCCATATTACCAACAACACCAAATAGATACATCAAAGTATCCATAGTTGCTGCTAATAATGCATGTAGTACAAATAAATATGGTGCGATAAATAAGAAAGTAAATTCTAATGGCTCTGTAATCCCAGCTACAACTGCTGTTAATGTTGCTGGAATAAGTAAAGCAGCTACTTTCTTACGGTTTTTCTTAGGTGTTGTAAAGTACATAGCTAATGCAATCCCCACACAACCGAAAACTTTACCGTTACCTTGAAGCATAAAGCCATAGTGAAATTGTTCTTTCAGTGGTTTACTGTTCTCTGCAAATTGATTTAAATGGTGGAACCATTCTGCCTTAAGTCCATCTTTAGCCACGACTGGTCCAACTTCAATTGGTGCATAAATAAAATGATGTAATCCTGTTGGTATTAACACCCGCTCTAAAAAATGATACAACCATACACCTACGTACCCTGATCCAATAATAAAATGTTGTACAGACTCAATACCACTTTGGATAGTTGGCCATACGATACATGTAATTGCAGCGACAGGCAACATAACAAAAAATGAGATAGTTACAACAAATGTTAGCCCTTGGAACACACCTAACATTTCTGGTAAGCGTTTACTATAGTATCTATTATGTATCCATGTGATTATAGCTGAAATAATAATACCACCAAGAATATTGGTATCTAACGTTTCGATTCCTGCAATAGCTTTTAATCCAGTAACATTTTCAACGCCTTTTTCTAAATTTGCACCAAAGGTATGGGGCCATTGCGTTAAAATCGCATTGATAAATGTATTGAACATAAGGTAGCCCATTAGTGCTGCCAATGCTGCATGGCCCGGTGCTTTTTTAGCGAGCGATAAAGGTAAGCCTACTACAAAGACGATTTCCATATGGTTAAAAATAACCCAACCGCCTGCTTCTATTATTGACCAAAATTTAAACCAAAAAGTATGACTATCCGCTAAACTCCCCATAATTGTTGGATTTTTAAATAATGTAGCAAATCCAAGTACAATCCCAAAAAATGCAAACATCAGCACAGGAACAATCATCGCACTACCAAAGCGTTTTATTGCGTTCATTTTGTACTTCCTCCCTTAACTATGTTCTAAATATGATTTCTCAATCGCCTTAATATCGATTAAAACGTTTTCAAATAGGTTATATGTTTAATATATAGTAAACGCTTTCATACAAACAATGCAGTTGACCTATTTTGAAAGTATTTTGTATAATCAGATTATGTTTTCATTATATGAAAATTTTTTCATAAGAATTGAGGATTATTTATGTTTTTAGACGAACGAGTAAATAAAAACTTTTCAAAATTAAATGAAAATGACCTGCAAATTGCCCATTATGTCAACGCACATATTGAGGACTGTAAAAATTTAAAAATACAAGAGCTGGCACAATATACACATGCATCAAATGCTACGATTCACCGCTTCACTCGAAAGCTTGGTTTTGATGGTTATAGTGACTTTAAATCATTTTTGAAATTTGAAACAGAAATACAACAACAACACTCGAGTGATTCTATAGATGCGTTTAAACAAGAAATTGACAATACATTTTCTTATTTAGAACGTATAGACTATGATCTTATAACTGATAAATTAAATGCTGCGTCAACGATTTACTTGTATGGTACTGGTCGTGCTCAAAAAAACGTTGCTGAAGAAGCACAGCGTATCTTATTAACTATGCATCATAGTATTATCGTCTTACACGATGTACATGAACTAAAAATGGTGTTAAATCGCTCTGAAGATAATGATTTATTCTTTATTATTTCATTATTGGGAGAAGCCACACAGCTACCTGAAATCACAAACTTACTGCAATTACGCCAAAAATACTTTATCTCTGTCACTACATTAAAAGATAATACGTTAGCACAGAAAGCCAATTACAATGTTTATGTATCAAGTAACACCTTCTATTTATATGATGGTACAGATTATTCTAGTTTTATAAGTTATCACATATTTTTTGAAACATTACTACGTAAATACAACGAGCGTAAAGAAGCACATGAACTAAAATAAGCGAAGTGTCAGTTTCATTGACACTCCGCTTATTTTATTAAGATGATGCTTCAATATAGTCCGCAAGCACTTGATTCATTTTATCAAACATGAGTTCAAAGCCATGAACCGTTGAGTCATGATATTCTTTTTTCTTCTGCTTATATTCGAGATTAGTTAAGCGTCGTTCACGTGCCACTAAAGATTGATAGTTAAACAAGAGTTGTGTACCCCCTGTTTCTCGTTCAACAAATTCAACTTCAATCATATCTTCAGCATCGCTAAGCCCTGGCATTCCAATAGTCATTTTAATATATTGGTTCTCTACCAATACTTCAAAAGTTCCTTCTATAACATTTGCTTTGCCATTGCGTTTATCAACAATTCGATATTTCCCATTTTCTGCTACGTCGACATCAAATGTTTGATTGGTACGCTGAGACGTCATAAACCATTGTTTAAGTAAAGACGCTGTTGTCCATGCTTGATAAACTAAGGAAGGCGAATATTTTAATAATCGTTCAATATGAATTTGAACATACTCATCTTCTACATTATATTTAGCCACTTTTCCATACACCTACTTTCATACTCAATTCTATTTTAACGTATTTTTAACTCACACCAAAATAGTTGTATCACAAATATATTAATTTACCAAAGTAGATTTTAATACTTTCATATCTCCAAGCACTATTTTGCTTTTAGTTTTGGATATAAAAAGATAATGGACGCTAAGCCACACACACCTAATAATATTGGATAAATACTGTATGGTACAAGTAAAAATGGTGAAATCCCAGCTACTCCAGCTGCCGATATCACTTGCGGACTATAAGGTAATAATCCTTGAAAACAGCTGCCAAATATATCTAATATACTCGCCGACTTTCTAGGATCAACATCGTATTCATCAGCAATACTTTTTGCAAGTGGGCCTGACATAATAATAGAAATTGTGTTATTAGCGGTTGCGATATCAGCAACACTAACTAAACTCGCTATACCAAATTGTGCACCGCGTTTAGATTTCACTTTAGAACGAACAAAATTTAGCAGCCAACTTATGCCGCCATTATGTTCAATTAAACCTACTAGACCACCGATTAAAAGCGCAATCATCGCAATATCTTCCATGCCTATAATCCCTTCTGATATCGCTTTAAGCAAGCCTTTCCATCCAAACGAACCATCTATTAAACCAATGATACCTGATAATGCAGTTCCGCCAATTAAGACAATAATAACGTTAACACCTATCAATGCGAGCACTAGTACCAATACATAAGGGATAACTTTTACTAAATGATAATCGTAATTTTTTGTTGAATCTATCGCTACACCATGTGTTAATAAGAATAGAATTACAATCGTTAGCAATGCACCAGGTAATACAATTTTAAAATTAACTTTAAATTTATCTTTCATATGTGTTTTCTGGGTACGCACTGCAGCAATAGTTGTGTCTGAAATCATTGATAGATTATCACCAAACATAGCACCACCAACAACAGTAGCCATTGCAAGTGCGGTTGGCACATCTGTAGCTTGCGCAAATCCGTATCCTACTGGAGCTATCGCTGCCACTGTGCCAACTGACGTCCCCATTGAAATAGACACGAACATACAAATCACGAACAAGCCCACAATAATTAAGTTTTGCGGAATAAGTGATAAACCTAAATTGACGGTCGATGCAACACCGCCCATTTTTTCAGTGGTTGTCGAAAAAGCACCTGCCAAAATAAAAATAAGCATCATCAAAATAATATTAGAATGTCCGGCATTCTTAGTAAATACTTCAATTTTTTTTGCAAACCGTTCTTTACGGTTCATTAGCAGTGCCACAACGACGGTTACAGTTATAGCTACATTAAGCGGCATGGTAGTGAAATCTCCAGAAATAATCCCCACACCTAAAAATAATAAAACAAATAATAATAGTGGCAACAGTGCCCACGCATGACCATTTTGTTTCTCTTTAGTCATTACTTATCTTCCTTTCCCATATAAAAACACATCGTCATTTCATGGATATTATTCATACATCTATGACATTTAGCGGTATTGAGCAAATATTTTTTCTTCTTCGTCATCTTTATGGGGGCGGAAAATTCAAGCCAAATTTAGCTTGTACCCGCCCCCGCAGTTGTACCACTTATATCATTTCAATTAAAGAAACACAACATAAATTCTGTCAAACTTCTATATTATATACTTAGGTATCATTTACCGTACTAGAGAAATACCTCGTCGTCAATATAAATATCAAAATCATGTGAAATCTTCATGTTCATAATGGTCATTAAAAATAATAAACACAATAACGCCAATAAATAACATGGTGAATGCTAATCCTAATATTGCGGTCCAACGATAGAACCCTGAAATTAAAATCGTTACAACACTTACTACCATTACTGTAATAACCAAATATCGAATTTTTAAATATTGTGCTTTAGGTACATGCTTTTTGTGTTTCTGGCTATCCTGACTTAATATGTTACGATTCAAACCAAGTTTTGAATCTAAGAAAAGTGAAATTGCTATCGTAATAACAATTGAGATTAATTGAAAAGCAACGTTTGGATATGGTCCAATAAACACTAGCACAAACGCCAGACCATAACATATTATAGACACTACAGCCATGACTCTATCCCAAAATGGTGTTAACCATATCTGGTCTTGATTAATATGTTTATTCACTTCAAATAATTGCGCAAAAACCACTGTAAGTATTGCTGGTACCGCAAAGAATACTAACATCTTTCTATCCAATTCAAGTATATACATCATCGCACAACCAATCATAAAATAGGTGAATGCAAGTCCTCTAATTAAATTTTCTGCTGACATCTACTCATCCTTTGAATACATTTATAGCTTTATTAATAGCATATAGCTAAATATATTTCTAATTGCAATCAACATAAATAACTCCTTCCAAAGTCTACATTTCCTCCATGTTTACTTTGAAAGGAGCTTACTAAGCTGTTTTCATTTTCTATCTTAGAAAATGAACCAATGCTTAATAATATTAATTAATTTGAATACCACCCGTTACACCGAATACTTGACCTGTTATATAGCTCGCGTCTTCTGAAGCAAGTAACACGTATGTGCCAGCTAATTCAACGGGTTGACCAGCACGTTTTAAAGGCGTTTGTTGACCAAATTCTGGGATTTTTTCTTGCGGTTGTCCACCGGTAATTTGTAATGGTGACCAAAATGGTCCTGGTGCTACACAATTCACTCGTATCCCTTTATCTGCCAATTCTTCAGAGAAACTTTTAGTAAGTGAAATAATTGCTGCTTTAGATGCCGCATAATCATGTAATATTGGACTCGGATTATAACCTTGTACAGAAGAAGTCGTTATAATTGTAGCTCCGGGTTGTAAATAATCTAGCGCTTTCTGTATCGTCCAAAAGACTGGATATACGTTTGTTTCAAATGTCTCTTTCACGTGTTCTGTTGTAAAACCATGAATATCGTCATGATATTGTTGATGTCCAGCAACGAGCGTAATATTATTTAAACTACCTAAAGATTGATACGCTTGTTCGACCAAATCATAATTAAATTGTTCATTTCTGAGGTCTCCCGGCAGAAGAACCGCACGTTGTCCAGCTTTTTCAATTACTTCCTTTACTTCTAACGCATCCTGTTCCTCACTAGGTAAATAGTTTAACGCAACGTTTGCACCTTCTTTAGCATAAGCAATTGCAGCAGCACGACCAATCGCAGAGTCCGCACCTGTTACAAGCATATTATATCCTTGTAAGCGACCATGCCCCACATATGAAGTTTCGCCGCAATCTGGTTCAGGTGTCATCTCTGATTGCAATCCGGGTAACGGTTGTTCTTGTTTTTCGTAAAGACTGTATTTATATTTCGTTCTTGGATCTTTTTGTTCCATAACGGTCATCTCCTAATTAATGAGCTAGTAGTTTTATACCCAAGTTAGATAACACGTTAATCATGAACAATAAAATTCCTTACTCTTCTGCATTAGCTAATAATTGTTGAATCAATGTTATAAAATAGTCAGGTGCTTTTTCTAAAATATGTTCATCTGGATCATATTTAGGATGATGTAAATCATAATCGCTATTAGAACCAATAAATGCAAATACACCAGGTCGTTCATCTAATAAACCGGAAAAATCTTCTCCAATCGTAACGGGTAGTTCCAGAGTTGTAACATCGTAGCCTACTTTTTGAGCTGCTTTTATTGCTTCTAGTGTCAAATGTTCATCATTATACACCGCACCAGGTAATCGTGTGTAATTCAATTCTATTTTAACGTGGAACAAGTTTTCTAAACCAGTCGCAATATCTTGCATTCGTTGCTCAATTTTACTTTGGATTGCTGTATCAAATGTTCTAACGGTACCTTGAACATAAGCATCATCAGGAATAACATTCCATGTGTTACCTGCCGATACTTCACCTATTGTCACAACAGCGCTGTCAAATGCAGAAATATTTCTACTAACTATTGATTGTAAGCTGGTAATCAATTGTCCAAGTACGATAACAGGATCGTTACCTTGCTCTGGCTTAGCTGCATGTGCACCTTTACCAAGTATTTTAAATTCAAAATGGTCTACATTAGATGTCATTGCACCAGATTTAATCGCAAATTGATTAATCCCCAGCGTAGGATAATTGTGAAAACCTAGCACAGCTGATACGTTATCTAAAGCTGAGGTTTGCGCTAAAACTTTAGCACCATAACCCAGTTCTTCAGCAGGTTGGAATAATATCCGTACGGTACCTTGCAAACTTGTTTCGAGTGCTTTTAATTGGACAGCTACTGCCAAAATGGATGCCATGTGAATATCATGTCCACAAGCATGCATCACCCCTTCATTTGTAGAGGTAAACGCATGTTTAACTTGCTCATCAATAGGTAATGCATCAATGTCTGTTCTAACTGCTATACAAGGCAATCCTTGCCCAATTTCAGCTACTAAACCGGTAGCCATTGGTATATCTAAGATGCGGATGTCATATTGCTGTAAAATGCGGCGAATCCGCTTTGTCGTCTCAAATTCATCATTAGAAAGTTCAGGATATTGATGAAACATCCGACGCCAATTAACAATATCATTATAATTAAGCATGTATATCTACGTCCTTTCTAAAAAAGTAAATCACGTCATGGATAATTGTTCCTCACACGACTCCGATAACTAAATTAAGTGTGATTAAAATTAATATTATAGAAACACCCATTACTATTAACCGAACCATGGGTGCAGCTTTAATATGTTTGATTGTTCTTCTATCAAATGTATTTAGAAATATTGTAATTCGTACAGAAGCTAACACTGCCATAATGTTTTGACCATATTGACCAGCTCATTGTGCAATATAAAATGAAAATCGAGATTGTGACATATCTATTGCCCTTATGTATAATAGATTAACACAATTGTCAAATTATTCTCACAAATGCTGAGTATCTTACTTTTAAATGTGTAAAATAATGCAAGACTATTACAGTTTGATGATAAATTAATGGAATAATTTATTTCTATCGGCTTAATATGTATAATGTTAAAGAAAGAGATTTGGATGGTTACCCTATTGGAGGTTACATAAATGAAAAACAATAGAATTTCCGGGTTCCAGTGGGCTTTAACAATATTTGTATTCTTTATTGTTACGATGGCACTCACTTTAATCCTTCGAGATTATCAACCTATGTTTGGTGTTAAACCTTTTTTATTTGATGCATCTCGTTTAGCACCTTTTATTTCAGCAGTTATCTGTATTCTAATCTTTAAAAATAAGCGTGCCCAACTTTCCGGGTTAAAATTTACAATTAGTTTAACAGTTATTAATCGTCTGTTATTAGCACTTATTTTACCTTTAGTTATTTTTATCATCGGTATGGTGATATTTAATACAATGGCGGATAGCTTTATTTTATTACAAGCATCAAATTTATCTGTAACTGTATTAGCCGTATTAATTGGTCATCTAATGATGGCTTTCTTTGCAGAGTTCGGCTTCCGTTCATATTTACAAACAGTTGTAGAATCTAAAGTAAATACGTTTATTGCTTCTATCATTGTAGGTTTAATGTATGCAATTTGGACAATTAATACAACATATAATTTAGAGTATACAGGCTATAACTTTTTATATACCTTTGCCTTTTCAATGATTGTTGGTGAGCTGATTCATGATACAAATGGACGTACTATTTATATCGCAACAGCCTTTCACGGTTTGATGACGTTTATTCCTGTCTTTCTATTTAGTGAAGAAACGGGAGACCTTTTCTCAATGAAAGTAATTGCCTTAACAACAGCAGCCGTAGCAATCGTCTATATTATCTTCACTATGATTATCAGATATTTTATTTATCGTACAACAGATCAAAGTCTGGACGAAGTAGATCCCAATAATTATTTAGATCATATTGGAGACGATGATACTGAAGAAACAGCAACTGTTTCAACACCAAGTGAAGATTCTGAAAAAGGTACAACATCATCAGAAATGAAGAACGATATTGAACAGACCCCAACATCAACGCCAACAAGTGAAAATCAATCAGAAGCTAATTATCAACCTGAACAACACGAAGCTGATAATAACTTAGAAACAGCAACCGAAGTTCAGGAAACACCATCTGAACAAACAGCTGATTCTGATAATACTAAACCTGAACAACATAACAATGACACAGACTCTAAAAATAATCGACAATCTTCTGTCGTTGCTGATGCGCATCAAGAAATACAAGACGCGCAAAAAGCTTCACCCACAGCAACAGACAAAGAGCAAGACAAGTAACTAAAAACAGGAAGCCAAACACAAACGTTGGCTTCCCGTTTTTTTATTTATTTTTTATTTTAACACCTTGTTGCGTACCAACAATTACTTGATCCGCAATATCTAAAAAGAATCCTGTTTCTAAAACACCCGTAAGATGAATTAAATATTCATGCAATTGATAAGGATCCAATTCTGTTGTCAACTCACAATCAAGAATATAATTCCCATTATCTGTAATAAACGGTACATCGTCACGTATGCGTAATTCCGTACGAATATGACCATAATCTTCTATTTTTGCTTTTATTAATTGCCAATTAAATTTATCTACTTCCACTGGTAATCGAAATGTTTCACCCAAATAATTTACAACTTTCTGTTCGTCAACTAAAACGACAAAGCGTGCTGCTAGTTCATCTATCACCTTTTCTCTGAACAGTGCCCCTCCACCGCCTTTAATCAAATTCAACTGTGGATCTACTTCATCTGCGCCGTCGATTGCTAAATCAATATATGTAATATCATTAATATCGACAATATCAATCTGCTGCTCTTTTGCTAATATGGCCGTTTTATTGGATGTACATACACCTTTAATTGTTAAATGATCACGTTTAATTTTGTCAGCGATTTTAGGAATGAGTAGTTCTATTGTACTACCTGTACCAATGCCTAAAATCATTTCATCCTTGATTTGAGCAACGGCGTCATCAGTTGTTAATAGTTTCAATTGTTTTGTGTCTAGCATCGTAATTGGAACCCCTTCTCTATTGTTGTATTCCCTTTCATTGTACATGACAACTTTTAAAAGATACAGTTGATATATACAAATTCACTAAAAGCATTGCTACTTTATGAACATTTATAGTAAGCTGTCAATAAAACTTAAAAAGGAGACAAACAATGATACCTGTTGTTGCTATTTCTACTGGTAAAATCCAACACTTGCCTTATAGTACCAAAAAGCCCATGATTTCAGCGTTAGATAAAATACCATTTACTGGTCGCATGTGGCTATCTATTGATGGATTTTCTGAAGATGAACAAGCATATAAAGACCACGGTGGTCCTCATAAAGCAGTTTGCTGTTTTAGTCAATCAAATTACGATATGTATAAAGAAGATTTAGCACAGTTACCTACCTACGCCATGTTCGGGGAAAATGTTACGGTAAAGCATTTAGATGAACGAGATGTTTATTTTGGAAATCAATATCGTTTAGGTGAAGCGATATTAGAAGTCTCGGAAATGCGTGAACCTTGCTGGAAAATTCAAGCTAAATATCAAATTCCTGACTTAGTCAAACGCATGACAGCTTCAGGAAAGACAGGATTTTATTTTAGAGTGATACAGGAAGGCTATGTTTCTCAAGAAGATAATCTAGAATTACTTACTCAAGCAAATAAAGCGTCAAGATTATCTGTTTATGAGTTAAATGATATTTATTACAACGATCGAAAAAATATTTCACGTATATCTTATGCTTTAAATAATCCTTATCTATCTCCTAGCAGACGGGAAAAGTTATCTCGCCTATATCATCGTGCCTGTAAATAATATAATTCTATTAAATGAATAAAGAGCATGATAAGTGTCAACTGTTGATGGTTGACACTTATCATGCTCTTTTTCTTATTGCTCACTAATTTGATAACTTGTTGTTGAAGAAAATTGTTGGCCAGCTCTTAAAATAGACGGTGCTTGTTGACCAAAATAATTTATATCATTGGGTAAAAATTGTGTTTCTAATGTAAAACCTGAATGCGGTTTATATATATTTAACTGGCTCTCCCAAGTTTCTGGATGATTCATCGTGTATATCACGACATAAGGCATATCTGTATCTATTTGTAATTTGAACTCTCCATTTTCTACAGACAATGTTTGTTCGCTTAGTTCAAATGGATGGTCTAACCCTTGATAACGTTCCATTTGTTGCTTAATATCATCTTGATGCGCCTGAAAAATTTTTTGAAATGTAATATGGTCTGAACCAAATTGAGATGCTAAGTTTATAGGTGTGTCATTCAATAAGAAATGTTGACGGTTTAATAAATACATCTTTAAGTCTTTCGCATGTATTTGATGATTATCAATAACATTGTTATCTCTATTCAAATTAAAGTAGACGTGATTCGTTGGATTAAATATAGTTGTAGCCGTCGTTTCAGCTTCATAAGTAATCGTCCAACGATGTTCTATATCATAATGATGTATCACTTTAAGCGCTAAATCTCCTGGATAACCGTCATCACTAGCATTTAATTTTGCCCTGAAAATAACTTTTACATCGCTTATTCCTTCAACGATGTCATAGTCAAATAGGACTTGATCACATCCATTTGAACCACCATGGATATGGTTAAGCCCATCATTTTGTTCAAGTTGATAGCGATCTTGATTAAGCTTAAAAGCGCCTGCCTCAATTCGACCGCTATAACGACCTATTGTTGCACCAAATTTCAATGGATTATTTAGATAAAATTCATCAGCTTCTACACGATTACCTAAGACGATATTATTGTCATGAAATTTCCAAGCGACAATTCTTGCACCATAATTTGAAAAGACGATGCTTGTTTCATTATTGTCAATTTTAATAAGGTCGATACCATGTCTTTGCTTTTCTACTTCAACTATCATAATTACTTACGTCTCCCTCTTAACTATGTCCAACTAAGTGCTGTTAGGCAATGACATCACGCACAGAATACAAATTGTATTTTGTATTAAAATTAAAGCCCGTTAAACAAAGCGGATATATAAATATCTGGGCATCATCCATTTACCTAATGCTGAAAATGATTGATTGTAATACTTAAAACTAAAATTTACAATTATACTGCAACTAAAAAATCAGACTTCTTAAATCATACCCTTAAAATATAACCTAACGAATTAGCCCCATCTTTATCACATAATTCCGTGACTAAGAACATGAGCTATCGTTATCTACTTAGCTTATTATTCATAATTTTACGTTTTCTTTATGGTGAAAAGCCATTATACACTTATACATTGTTACACTTTTTTACTTAATATGCCACAAATTATCGCCAATATTCGCAATTCTTCCATGGTTTTTTAGTAAAAAAATTACAACTTCCTATTCCAAATTTCGATGTAATCACTTACAATTTTTCATAGCTTTTTAAATAAAATGAAATTTTCAGCTTATTAACTATATAACAATATCTCTAAGTATCATTTTCCCAAAATAATGTATCTAACGTTGTGCCCAAAGTTTTAGCTATATTTACACATAGTTTTAATGATGGATTGTATTTGCCATTTTCAATCATATTTATTGTTTGTCTTGACACACCAACAGCTCTAGCTAATTCCAGTTGAGATATTTTAGAATAACCACGATATACTTTTACTTTATTCAAGCGTGTCACCACTTCTTTCACATTAACTCTTAATTAAATCATACGTAAATGACGAACCAAAGTCAAATATATATGACATTTCCAAGGAATAATTCTATTTTTTATTGTGTTTCTATACCAATTCATTTGCTGGCATAAAGTGTCTCTTTTTAAGAACAAAAGATCAAATTCACTGCTAAACTTCGATTTCAATACAATTCTATGACTGACTTTGGTAAAGTTAAAGATATAATACAAATTCACTAAAAGGAGAATGTAATGGATTTCATCGTCCCTAGTACCATAGATACTGCTAAAGCATTATTAGGTGTCAAAGTGATTTATAATGATGATGGCCAAATTTATTCTGGATATATAGTAGAAACAGAAGCTTATTTAGGCTTTGATGATCGTGCAGCACATGGCTTTGGGGGTAAACAAACTCCTAAGGTTACATCCTTATACCAACGTGGTGGCACGATTTATGGACATATCATGCACACCCATTTATTAATTAATTTTGTCACACAACAAGCGGGTGTACCTGAAGGGGTGCTCATACGTGCAATTGAACCTGTCGATGGTATTGAAGCTATGAAAATAAATCGTGGTAAGTACGGCTATGAATTAACAAATGGACCTGGAAAATGGACAAAAGCATTTCATATTCCACGTGCCATTGATGGAACACTATTGAACGTCGGACGCCTATCCATAGACACAAAAAATCGTAAATATCCACGTGAAATTGAAGCAAGTGCACGAATTGGAATACCTAACAAAGGTATATGGACATCAAAACCTCTACGTTATACAGTTAAAGGTAATCCATATGTTTCGAGAATACCTAAAAAGAATATGCGTGCAGCGATAGATACTTGGAAATAGATTTTTTGACATAATAAAGCACCATAGCACACACATACAACATGTAACACACGCTGAAATGAGGTGCTATGGCGCTTTATTTTATATTTTATGATTAATATACATGGCCCCGTATTAATATGGTCTATAAGCCTCTATCTATATCAATATGACGCTGTTCCATCCAAGATAAAAGTTGTTGATCAAAAATAAGTTGTGATTGCTTTAATGCTTCAATGTCTGGCGCATTTAACATCGTCATTATTTGTTGCATTTGGGTTGTAAATTGTGCAACAAAAGTGATCGTTTGTTCCACACCTTCATTTTCAACATGATTTAGAAATGGGCGAGACATCCCTACTGCTTTAGCACCTAATGCCAAACTCTTGATGGCATCTAGTGGCGTTCTTATACCACCGCTAGCAAATATATTGAGTGAAGATTGATATGCTTGGCTTTCAAGCAATGATTCTACCGTGGATTGTCCCCAATTAGCTAAATAATTCATATCTTTATTACTGCGTCGTTCATTTTCTATTGAGACAAAGTTAGTGCCTCCCCTGCCACTTACATCAACGTAAGTCACACCGATGTCTTTTAATGCCTTAAATGTTTCTTTACTGAATCCAAAGCCTACCTCTTTAATGATAACCGGTACCGGAACATGGTTAATCATTTTAGCAATATTATCCATCCAACTTGCGAATGTCCGATTACCTTCTGGCATCACAAGTTCTTGTGGTGCATTGACATGGATTTGTAATGCTTGAGCCTCCATCAATTCAACCGCTTCGACTGCACGCTCAACAGGTACATCAGCCCCAACATTGCTGAAAATGACACCTTCAGGATTTACTTGCCGTGCAATTCGAAATGACTCTATCATATCAGGGTTTCGCAATGCAGCGTGTGTCGATCCCACAGCCATGGCAAGGCCAGTTTCCCGTGCCACAGTAGCCAATTTTTCATTAATTTGTTTCGTCCATTCACTGCCACCAGTCATCGCATTAATATATAGCGGATAATCCAGCTTAAAGTTGGAAGTGTGTGTCGATAAATTCACTTGTGCTACATCAATGTGTGGAATAGAATGATGAACAAAACGCACTCTATCGAAATCTGACGCCGGTGCATCCTGTTGTGCCATAGCAATTTCTACGTGCTCATTTTTTCTTTGTTCTCTTTGAAAATTACTCATTCATTTACCATCCTTTATTAAAGGTTTACCGTACAATATCTATTATTAAAACCAACGTTTTTTTCTAAAAAAGATAATTAATGCAATCGCGATAACTAGCATGACAACTAAACAAATATAATAGCTGTAATGCCATCTTAATTCAGGCATGTTATCAAAGTTCATTCCATAAACACCCGCAATAAAAGTTAATGGAGAAAAGATAACTGATACAAGGGTTAATATTTGCATGATGCTATTCATTCTAAATGATGAATATGATTCATAATTCTCCCTGATTTCATTTGTCATCTCTTGCGATGTACGAATAATATTACTTTGTTTAATCAAATGGTCATCGATATGTTGGATATACATCGAATGCTTGCTATCTACAATTAAATTACCTTCGCTCTTGATTGTTTCCACCAATTCTTGCATTGGAAACATGACTCGTTTAATTTTTATAAGGTCAGATCTTAATTTAAAGACGTTGTCCATCACCTTTTTACTTAAAGCATCATCCACATGCTTATCTTCAAAGTTATAAACCTTTTCTTCAATGTCATACACAAAATCAAAATATTTATCCACCATCATATCTAATATATGAATAACAATATCTGCGCAGTCTAGTTCACCATCATGATGATAAGCATTCCATTTTGCTACCTTCATCAATGATGAAAAATGCTTGTGATGATAGGTCACTAATACATTATTTTTTAAAAAGACATTGAGTGCACGTGGTGAATAATCATCACTATTGATACTATGAAACACGATATATTGATAGTCGTCGTATGCTTTATATTTCACGCGTGGGACGCCCGTAATTGTATCATCAATTTCTAAATAGTTAAAATCAAAATTTTCACGCAAAAAATCATTCTCTTTGGCAGTTGCATCTTCAAAATCATACCAAACAATCGTTGCATCTTTAGGTACATCTGCAATATCAGGTACTGTTGTCAATGATGTGTGTGGTGTTTGGTATCTAATCGTTATACTCATACATATTTCCTCCCACTTCAGCAACGTTCGTTGTTTATTTTACCATGAATTCAATCATGTGTATGTGCTAATTTTATTTAGTATGATAGAACTAACATAGAAAGATGGAGGATAAGCGATGATATTTACAGTACAAGGCATGGTACAACAATCACAAATTGATCATAATGCACATATGCATGATGCCGATTACAATTATATTTTTAGCGATG
The DNA here is from genome assembly GCF_001836955.1 of Staphylococcus sp. HMSC063A07. Classification (NCBI taxonomy): domain Bacteria; kingdom Bacillati; phylum Bacillota; class Bacilli; order Caryophanales; family Staphylococcaceae; genus Staphylococcus; species Staphylococcus sp. HMSC063A07. The sequence continues at coordinate 86,938 of NZ_KV830916.1, read as the reverse complement.
CAATCAACCAATTCAATTACACTCACGGATTGTCTCTAGCAGAACGACAAGCGCTGCATTATACAATATTTACTGTCGAAGAACATACAACTTATTTAGCCGAAATGTCGCTAGGAGAACACTATATAATACAACTTTTCATATATAACTATGACGATAAGCGCATACACTTTTTCTTGAAATTAATAAAAGAGAACGGCACTTTGGCAGCGACTAATGAAGTTATGATGCTTGGTATTGATTCAACTACGCGCAAGGCAGCAGCATTCCCAGAACCTTATTTCACAGAAATGACATCATATTACAAGACACAAGACATATCTCAGTGGCCTAAACAATTAGGGCATCAAATCGGAATACCGAATAAAGGATGAACACAATGACAAAATCTAGCATAGAAAAAATAAAATCATATCTCTTAGATTTGCATGATGATTTAAAGCTCAACCTTATAGATATGAATCAAACTAAAGATATGTTTATGAATGAACCTAGTACAGAGTTATTACGTAGAGCACTAAATATGAGCTATTATCAAGGACAAAAGCAGGCACTAGATTGGCTACAGTACAATGTCGAATCTCAAGATTCACATACTTTGATGACGCTAATTGAAGACAAATTACATCTGTTGACTGAACAAGACTCAAAAGTAAAAAATTTGGCTATCATGGCTAAAGAATTGCCTGAACAATTGTCACAAGAAGCACATAGAGATGGTCAACGCTCTATTTTAAAGCATATTAAAACACGCATTGACGTTTTTTAAACTAACAATAAAAAAGATAAGCCTATATAGGCCTATCTCAAATCATTATCTATCGTTTGTGCAATTTGTTTCACTACTTTGTGTGATTCATGAATAGGAAATAACGAAAAGTCATGTATCATTTTGGGATATCTAAAGAACTCAATCGGTTGTCGTTGCTCACTTAAATAAAAATCCAAGCGTTCCATATCAGGATAGTAGATTTCCTTTCCTGCACCAAACATAACAATCGGTGGTAAGCCTTCAAGATTGCCATTAATTGGTGATATTTCAGCATTGTTCAAAGGCTTTCCAGCTGCCCACACTGATAAAATATCATGAACACCTTGTCGATTAACAAATTGATCTTGTTGTTGAAGTTTTTCTGTAATTTCTGGGTTACTTAATGTAGCATCCAATAATGGTGACAATAAATACAATTTACGTGGCATTGACAACTGCTGTTTGATAAGAGATTGGACAAAGCTTAATGCGAGCGCGCCTCCAGTACCATCACCCATAACTACTATATTTTCAGCACCTACTTCATCCACTAATTGTACATAAACTGCCTGTATCGCTTTAAAAGTATCATCAATATGAAATTCCGGTGCTTTAGGATAAATAGGTAACACGACCTCATATAACGTGGCTAATGTTAATTTATCCATCAAGCGCCAATGAAATGGCGAGGGTTGTAACGTATTGTAACCACCGTGAAGATAAAGGATTTTCTTACCTGTTTCATGTCTAAAATTGAATCGAAATACTTGCATATCATCTAACATTAATTTATCTAAATTTGATTTAACATTTAATGTTGAAGGTTGTTTATGCTTTAAGCGATTAGCATTTCTTCTTTTCTCCATAAATTGATTAAATTGTCCCTCATCCTTAAATTGAATTGAACGATTATGCAGTAAATACTTATTTACCACACGATTCATCATATAAGTTCTCATGTATGTCAACCCCTAAAAATTGCCTGATTTTCTGCAGAATTTAATATTATCGTAATTTTTTTCGTGCTTTTTCAGCGATATAATGTATGATATATATTTGAAATAAGTATTTAAAAAGACCAACTTAGTTATATTTTATTATTATATCAAAGCTAGTATAAAATAATACAACATAGAAAACAATCAAATACTAAAAAGGAGTATCATAATGGAACAATCCCGTTCACAACACCCAACGTATCAACGTACACAATATCAACCAGATTATCAGTTACAAACGACTAAGAAACGTTCTTGGGTTAGTATCATTATTCATTTTATCGTCTTAGTGCTTACCGCCATAAGTGGCTATAGTATGTATAAACAACCTCTTTTTATTTTTGGCTTAAAAGATACAGAAGTAGGTTATACACAGCTCAAAAACTTTAAGCAATCATTATCAAATTTATCTGAATTGAGCATTAACTCGGATCAAGTTACCAAGTTAAATGGACTCGGTTTAAGTGATATAGCCAAACAATTAGAAGCCTTATCCATTAAACCTGAACATATAGAGCAATTAAAGTCAGTGATTGAACAAATAAACATGTTATTCAATATTTTCTTTGGCTTATGCATTTTAAGTTTAATATTAACAATATTAACTTTACTATTTAATCGTACATTGCTTAAATTACTTAACTTTTTGTCTATTGCAATCATGTTGGCAATAGTCGTATATTTTATGATTGCTATTGATTATTTGGCACAACGTATAGCAAAATTGTTAAATAATGCTTACGTACAAATCACGCCGGATCAAGTTATCATAGAAGCAGATGCTACACATAATGCCATTATTTTACTTATCTGTTGTTTAGCATTGATATTCTTAAGTTTATTCTTTAGAAGTAAACGTCAAATTAAGCGATTATAAACCTATGATATAGCTACTAAATATGAAAATGAGTGGGTCTGGGACATAAATCTAAGAAAAACAGCAGTAAGATTATTTTCAATTAGAAAATATCTTGCTGCTGTTCTCTATTTTCACAATACTTCGTATTGCATGGCTTCGCTTTCCTAGGGTGCCGTCTCAGCCACCCCAACTCGCGTTGTTCGTTGACTTTCTTTTGGAAAGTCTTTTTGTTGGGGCCCCACCCCAACTTGCGTTGTCCGTGGAAATGCTTGTTGCATTTCTTTTTGTTGGGGCCCCACCCCAACTTGCTTTGCTTGTGGAATTTCTGATCGAAATTCTCTCTGTTGGGGCCCTTATATATGTTCTTTGGACATCATTTTGTCGTGTTCTGCGTCTGCTTTTTTCTTGCTTTTTAGGAATAGGCTTAGGATGAATGCGAGTATGCTAAGTGCTGTTGCAATCCAGAATGCGTCGTTGATTCCATCTACGGATGATATTTTTTGGACAAACATAGATAGTACTTTCATTGCGCCTTGTTCTCCTCCGTATTGTGTTGCAAGTTCACGCATATGGTCTTGAACAACAGGATTTGTTTTGTCTAATTCTGTAGAAAATGCATTAAAATGTTGCGTTGTTTGGGTAGTCATAACAGTGACTAATATCGCTGTTCCGATTGATCCAGCCAATTGACGCATCGTATTTAAAAATGCATTCCCATGTGAAATGAGACGTGGTGGTAACGCATTAATTGCCGCAGTCATCAATGGCATCATTACAAATGCCATACCAAATGAGCGGATAATGTAAATGCTCATAATATGCATATAAGGTGTATCTAAATTAAGTTTTGTTAATTCATACGTACCATAAGTCATCACTGCAATACCAAATAAAGCTAACGGTTTAAGACCTACTGTATCAAGCAATTTACCAGCTACTGGACCTAAAGCACCCATCACAAGCGCACCAGGTAACATAAGTAATCCTGAATCTAAAGCTGAGAAACCACGTAAGTTTTGTAAATAAATCGGTAATAAAATCATACCACCAAATAAACTCATCATGACTACCATATTGATAATTGTAGTCAATGTATACGTTGATGATTTCAAAACTTCAAGATTTAACATCGGTGCTTTCATTGTTAATTCACGAATAACAAATAACGTAATAAATACTGCACCAAGAATAAACATCACGATGATTTCTGTTGAGCCCCAGCCTTTGTTACCAGCTTCACTGAAGCCGTATAATAAGGCACCGAAACCAATTGTACTGTATACAACACCTTGATAATCGGCTTTAGGATTTGTTGTGCGTTGATATAATCTAAACCAAATAAACCCTATGATAATAGCAATTAATCCTAGAATGAACATACCGTAAAACATCACATTCCAGTGATAGTTTTGAACGATATAACCAGAAAGTGTTGGACCGATTGCAGGAGCTAAAATCATGGCAATCCCCATTGTACCCATGGCTACACCACGGCGTTCAGGTGGGAAAATTGTCACAATAACGTTAGATCCAAGTGGCATTAATATACCAGCACCAATGGCTTGCAATACACGTCCTGTCATCATAATTGGGAAGTTTGTAGAAATCGCACAAACTAATGAACCCAGTGTAAATAATGTAAGCGCGATAATAAACAATTTACGATAAGAATATTTATTGAATAAAAACGCACTGATAGGTATCAAGATACCATTTACTAACATAAATCCTGTCATCAACCATTGACCAGTTGATGCTGAAATGTTGAATTCAGTATTAATACGCGGTAATGCCACGTTTAATAATGTTTGGTTTAAGATAGCAATAAACATACCAAATAACATCGCTGCTATAATTTGAGCACGTGTAACATTTTTGCCAAAGACAAAATCTTCATTTTGATTCTTGATTTGTTCATTGACACGTCCTTCTACAGAGTTCGGATTAATAGCATCATGTGCATCATCTCCTTGATTGACACCATGTGATGTTTCATCAGCGTGTTGTAGCTTATCAGACGTATCTCCTGTTTCTGTCGTTGCAATGTGTTCTGTTGTATCATTGAATTGATGTTTACGTTTATCATCTTCAATGTCATTTGACTTACTTTGATTAAACCCATTTTTAGACATTTCTTCTTTGTCTAAATCACTTATTTTAAATTTAGATTGTTGACTCTTAGAATCTTGTAGATTGCGTTGTTCCTTGAATTGCCCTTTATTTTTATTCTTTTTGCGTGATTTAACCACGAAAAAGTTAATAAGGCCAATAAATATGAGCGCTACAACAATATAACCAATAATGAAGGTCGTAGTCATATTTTGACCCCCTTAGTTTTTATGAATTTTAACTTCAGCGTTCATACCAGGAACAACATCTTTTGATGGTGTAGAATCAAGAGAAATTTTTACAGGAACGACTTGAGATACTTTCGTGTAGTTACCGTCACTATTAGAAGATGGCATTAATGAGAAGCTATTTGCTGTTGCTTGACCAACATGTTCAACTTTACCACTCACTGTTGTACCTTGCGCATCAATTGTAACATCTACGTCGTTACCTTTCTCAATACTGCTGACGTCTTTTTCATCAACATTCGCAGTAATATATAATTCATCTAAATTGTATGCATAAGCGATTGGATTTCCAGCTTGTGCCATAGAACCTTCAGCACCATCTGTTTTTACGATTGTACCGTTTTGTGGCATTTTGATATCCATTGATTGTGTATCGCCACTTTCGCTTTTTCCAACGACTGTAGCTACTTTGTCACCTTTACTTAGCTTGTCCCCTTCTTTAGCATCAAATGATTTAATTTGACCTGATGTTGGACTTGCAATTTTAATTTGTTTACCGTCAACTTTAGCATTATCAGTCGTTACATAGCTTGTCGCATTGTTATAAAAATGGAAGCCAATGATACCAATAACCGCTAAAACAACGATTGTAATCACATTGATTAAAATCAATTTTTTCATCTAAACATTTCCTCCTATTTGCTTTTAAAATTCACTTTATCTATTATAGAGACATCAGCAGTAAAAAAACACCAACACATCTAACAAAATTGTTGGTTTTTCGTAACAAAACAAATACAGGTGACTTTACAAATGAAAAATCGTGCGAAATATAGAATTATTTTTAATTTTGTCCATCTACTTGAACAATATCCTTTTGAAGCTATTACTACAAAATTAATTTGTGCACATAGCAATGTAAACCGTTCAACATTTTACGCTAACTTTAAAGATAAATATGATTTATATGATATTATTCAAAATTACCATAAAAAGAAATACATCAATTTGTTAGACACATTGTACAATGACTTTGAAGATGTTAAATCAAACAATATGAAGATTCATAAATTCTTTGTGATTGTCTTAAAGTACATACAACGTAAAAAAGCTTTCTTTCATGCCGTATTCATTACCCATCCCAATCGTGAAATTGCCATCGAATACTTCCAGCTCACAAAAGTGAAGTATGAAAAGATTTTAACAGACTATAATACAACGATTGAGAATAAAAGTGCATTTGTTACTTATACGTTAGGTGGACAAACTGCTATTTTGTTAAGTTGGCTGAAAGACGGTTGTCAAGAAAGTCCACATAAAATTGCTGATATTCTACTTGCTAATACGATTAAATTACAACGCTAGTATACACAAATATGGGTCAGAATCGTAATTATAGGAATACAGTCTGAGTTATAAGTTCTAAAATAAAAACCATCCGTATTTTGGATGGCTAAACAGTATTGGGACGCTGACTCGCAATGAAACAGTGCTCATAGAAGACGATAGGTGTAGGCGACATTTTGAAAAACATACGCATAAAAAATTCGTCCAAAAAGTCATAAATTTTGTTATATTTAACATTCGTCAGAGTCTGGGACATAATTATATTTTAGGCT
>NZ_KV830916.1:9566-80314 GCF_001836955.1 Staphylococcus sp. HMSC063A07 | reverse complement strand
GGCGGGACTACGAATTCATTATGAATTCTGGCCCGCTCCCTTTTTATTTCAATTATTTTCTTTGTCAGCAACTATTTATATAAAAACGCTACGAAGTATCTACTATTATTCTGTGCTTTCTTTGAAAACAAAGTAGTTAACTATTTGTAACATCATCAAAGCAAGTGCAGCAATAGAAATAATAATAAGATATGGTGTGCTGTTATATTCACCTTTTAAATTAACTAGAGGTGTCACAAGTCCCCCTAGCAATGACTGTAGTAACCCTAGCAAACTTGATGCACTACCCGATCCTGTCGTACGTTCATCCATCGCAATCGCGAAACCTAGTGTTGCAACACCTGTAACTGGTGCAACAAGTACAATCAAACCTATGATTAAAATCCAAAATGACCAATGATTAGTTAATACGAAACCTACAATAATCACGCCTACAATTTGGATTACTGTCAGTATTCTTAATAATTGCTGTCTATCAACATAATCTACTAATTTTCCTGTTAATTGACTTGAGATAATTAGCGTAACACCAATCGATGCAAAGATAAGACTAAAAGCAAATGGTGACTGACCATATATTTTTTGAATAAGAAACGGTGATGCTGAAATATAGCTAAATAGCATGATGAAGGTTACGCCTTGTATCAGCATTGGCAATACATATTTTGGTGTAGCTAATAGCTTTCCAAAATTTTTAAAAATAACTTTAATGCCACTTGTCTCACGTTGCTCAATATGCAGTGATTCTGTAACTTTTAGGGCTGAACCTAACAGCATCAGTATGCCAAAAACAGTAAGTACAATAAAGACCGTTCGCCAAATAGACACACTTAAAATAATGCCACCAAGTGTTGGTGCGATAATCGGCGCGATGCCATTGACTAACATTAATAATGCTAGGAATTTGGTAAGTGCTTTACCACTATATAAATCACTCGCTATTGCTCGGGAAATGACAGCACTCGCGCCCCCTGTTAGCCCTTGAACAAAGCGTAGTACTATCATCACCCATATATTACTGACAAAAATAATACTAAAGCTGGCTAGTGTAAAGATAAACATCGATACTACTAGTGGCATCTTTCTACCTATTGCGTCCGAAATAGGACCTACAAATAAATTGCCGAGCGCTAAACCAATCATAAATAAGGATAAGGTTAATTGTGAAATTGCTGTCGATGTATTAAAATCATGCTTAATTTCTGGTAACCCAGGCAAGAACATATCAATCGATAACGGTCCAATTGCCGTAAGTGCACCTAAAATAATAATAAATATTAATGATTGCTTATCACGTTGTTGTGATGACACCTAATCACACCTTTCTATAGTTAAGTTTCTCAATATAATTAAGATAAAACTAGGACAGAAACCTTTAATATTTAAAAGATTTCTGTCCTTTCACCGCGCTGTTAATCTACTTTAACTAATTTATAACCTAAGTCATCTTTGCTTTCTTCTAAAACATAATTTTTCACAACAGGTAATCCATTGAGTCCAAAACCTTGCACTTTAGCTTTAATCGTGTCGCCTGTTTGATCTACGCTTAAGATAATCGGTGACACGAGTCGTGCACTTGTGTTAGATGCAATATTTTTGCGTACTTTATCATAACTGCTAGACCCTTTTTTCAAAAATGAATGAACAAGTGAAAAATCACTTTGAGCTATGGCTTGATTTAATGATAATGAATAACTGCTGAAAAAGCTACCTAGTTTATTTTTCAACGAGTTATCTTCTTTTTCCTTTTTCTCTATATAATCTGAAATATCATCATCATCAAATGACACTGTCACATCGGTATTATCCGTTAATTTATCTGCTTTGATTGACTTTGTTTCTGTTTCAAATGTCTTACCTTTAACTTTACCAGTTGCTGACACTGTAATATCTTTATTCTTCGGATAAGGACCATATACTTTGGCGTTGCCATAATCCCAAGTTCTATCATTAATTTTTACTTTTAATGAACTGCGGCTTAATTGTTCTCCATTTTTAATCTTAACGTGAACTTTGGCTTCATTAAAATCTTCATTCACATCTACCGTATTGCTATTTGCATATTTAAAATCAAACTTCAAGTAGCCAGTAAACACACCGTTGTCGGTAATTTTTTTAGCGTCAATTGCATAATTTCCTGGTATAAATTTACCGATAGTGGTTTCTTTATCCGCTTCTGCAACGACTTTCTTATTGCGACCATCATCTTTAAATTCATACTTCGTATCTTCTTTAGGTTTAACCGTAACTTCTTTTGTTGGCGGCGTAAAACTCATATTATTGAAAATCAAATAACGTCGACCATTTTTGCTGACACGTAACACATTTTCCCCAGCACGTGTTTGTAAATAAGCAGCTACACGTGTCTCGCTTTTATTTAACTTTTCAACTGTTTCTCTTATATCAAAGATAAATTTTGTCATACCGACTTCCTTTTTAATGTATTTGATATAAGTTTGTGCTTCTGTTTCATCGACTTTATTATCTCGTGTAGTTAACATCGTAGCGACCTTTTGCGAATCATCATTATCAATCGCATTTATTAATATTTTCGCTTGTGCATCTGGAGAGTTAAAATTTTTTAACAATACAAAGACGATAATTAACAATATGATAATAAACCCACCGATTGCCCACGGTACAATTTTCTTAAGCCGAATTGTTGCCTCGTTTGAAGCTTGATTTGAGCTATTTTCGCCATTGTCGTTAATAGTTGCACCACAGTTTGGGCAATGATTGGTTTGTTCATTCTTTATTTCTTCACCACATTTAGGACACGTAGTCATATTGTCACCTCGTTTCTCTTTTCAGCATCATTTCACATACATGTTTTATTATGTAGTCATTCCATAGTATTGCACGTTTATAATCATAATCTTATATTTAATCAAATTGCTTGTTGAATTGTTTTATTCTTGAGTCAATGATGCACAACACGTTGAGTGCTTGTTCAATCTCGTTACTTGAAAAATCTTTGACCATGTCATTGGCAATTCGACTAAGTATATTTTTACTCTCATCAATATATTGCTGTCCTTTTGTTGATAATTTGATATATTTTAAGCGTTGATCAATATGACTATTGGGCTTTTCAAGACAAACCAGCTTAGCATCGATTAATTTTTTTATGCGTCGACTAACAGCAGCTTTATTTACGCCTTGTTTTTCTGTGATTTCAGTAATGGTCAATGCCTGATGATTGCTTAATAGTCTTAAAACATTAGACTGCTCCACTGAAATACCGTATTCATTTTGAATGTCTTTGAACAATTTAGCTGTAAGTGTGTTCACATCATCGATAAACTGTTTCATAAAATCAATATGACTTTTTGATATTGTACTCATGATACGCTCCTTGAATGTTCTATCTTTTGTCCGAATTAATAATGTATTCAAATAATTTTATCAATAATAGGGCTATAAAGAAACTTATTTATTTACAAAATTTCAACTTTATATTTGCGCAGTTATTTGAATTCCATTACATTAAATACATAATCTATATAATGAGGTTTACTTTATGTTAAGTATTAGTATAGCTTTTTTAACCTTTATATGTATCGTACCTACGCTCTTTAATAGTCAAACCTTTGTATCATTACGTCTCTATTTTATTTCTGTTATCTTAGCTTTTTCATTTGTACTAATAAATTTATGGCAACAAAGTTTTGTTTTATGTTATTTTTCTTTATTTATTGTACTGGTTACTGTGTTATTTGTTAAACATTTTTATCTTATAAAGCAGCAACAAGGTCGACAATTATTGCAAGAATTAATGAAATATATTTATCGCCTCTTATTATTTAGTTGCGCTTGTGCTTATATTAGCCTAATTCATGTACCCGTGTTCACCGGTTTATTTATATGGTTTAGTCTTATTGCTATCAGTACGCTAACAACATTTGCATTATATTTATGTTTCTCATCAGCTTTTGGCAGAATGACAAACCATTGTACTTTTGATGGCATTATTGTGTTAGGTGCAGGTATTTTTACTGAAGCTGTCACACCTTTGTTAGCTAGTCGTTTAAACCGAGCACTATCAATATACAATCAACAATCACACTGTACAATCATTGTCAGTGGCGGTCAAGGTAAAGATGAACCAATTTCTGAAGCATTAGCAATGAAACGCTATCTTCTTTCACACGGTGTACCGGAACAATCTATTATCATGGAAGCACATTCTACAAACACTGCTGAAAATTTTCTTTATAGTAAATCAATTATCGATGCAATGACACCTAAACCAAATAAGCTCCTTGTAGTAACAAGTCAATTTCATATACTTAGAGCTTTACGCTTTGCCCAGAAGTTTGGGCTACCGGTTCAAGGTATTGGAAGTTCAACACCCTGTCATTTATTAGCACGTTCGCTCATTCGAGATTTCCTTGGTTTGATGCATCAATATAAATTGTTGCTTACATTATACTTTGCATTATTGTTTATTAGCGCCATACTTTTGAACTTATAAAAATACAGAAGCAGATCATTTCTATGTAAATTTTAATAGAAATGATCTGCTTCAACATGTCAGAAACATTTATGCCCCAGCCTATTCAGACTAACCTGGTACAATTTGACCGTCATATAATTGAATTACTCTATCAGCATATGCAAATAAGCGTTCATCATGGGTTATCATTATTCCCATCATATGGTTACTTTTAATTTGTGTTTTAATCATATCAACAACTTGTACTGCACGCTTAGCATCTAAACTTGCTGTGGGTTCATCTGCTAAAATAATTTTCGGTTGATTCATAAAAGCACGCATAATGGCCACACGCTGCTTTTCTCCACCAGAGAGCATATGAGGATAAGCATCCAGCCGATGTGCTAAGCCTATATCACTTAATAACGTACGTGCACGTTGTTGGGCATCATTATGAGATTGTCCTGCCTCCTTACCTACTAATGTCAATTGCTCTATGACACTTAAATATGGGATTAAATAAGCTGCTTGAAAAATAAAGCCTATATCGGTTAACCTTAATGCACTATTATGACTTTGTGTCGAAAATAATGGTTTGTCATTCACTTCAATTGTCCCCTCGGTTGGTGTTAACAAACCACCCAGCATTGTTAGCAATGTAGTTTTACCTGAACCAGAGGCGCCGTTCAAAATAACGAACTCACCGTCAGCAATTTCAAAATCTATCCCTTTTAATACTTGTGTTTTTGCCTCACCTTGTCCAAATGTTTTACGAAGATTAGCTACCTTTAAAGTCATGATGCATTTCCTCCAATCGCTTCTATAGGATCCACTTTTAATACTTTTATCATTGATAATAACGCACCGATTAAAGCGACAAGGACAAAACCACCCAAAATCACTAAAATGTTAGTCAAATGAATATAAAACGGCATTGTTACTGGCATAACAAATGTTAAACTCCATATCAGACCAACCGCAATACTCACTCCAAATAAAGTAATCAACATAATTTGTCCTATGAGTGCTATAAGTAAATGACGTGTCTTAATACCAATGGCTTTTAATATACCAATTTGGGAAATCTTTTGAATCGTCATAACGTAAAAGAACGCACTTAGCACAATGGCAGTAATGACAAATAAACTCATGACCATTAAATTTAACGGTGCTTGTTCTGCCTGATAACTGGCTATATTTGCTTGCAATGTATCTGGTTTAACAAGCTCTAACTTAGAATCATCTGCAAGTTGTGAACGTTGTTCCTCATTTAAATCTTTCACTGGGAACACAGTCGCAGCTTGTTTATTCAGTTGTTCGAAACCTTCTTGAGTCATCCATAACATTGAGCTATGCGCATACATCGTATTCTCTAAAATACCTGTAACATGATAGTGGGTTGAATGACCTTTAAAATGGACCTTATCACCAATCTGTATGCCTTTAGCAGTCAATTTATTATTGATTGCTATATCGTGTGCTTTTTTAGGATAGGTCCCAGCTTGCAATTGTGGTTTAAATGTCTTATCAGTAGTAACCGTCATTACATCAAGTGAATCTTGATTAACAGTTAATACTTGTGGCTTTAAACGTGTCGGTTGTTGCTGTAATATTGTTCTTACTTTTGATGTGTCTTGAGCAGAAATATTAGATTTCTCCAACTGAGGCTGTGACATCTTTTGCATCACATAATGTTGTGCATGTTGTTGTTCAAAGAATGAAATATTTTCGCGTGCCAATCCTTGTGCCAGCCCTGTAATAAATAACACCATACTGGCCAACAAAATAATGATAAGCGTAATTAATATATAGCGAAATTTGTAAAATGTAATTTCTCGCCAAGCAAGTTTCATCATCTGTCACTTCCATTTCAAATTGATGGTTTGAATATAGCTATGGAATGTGAACTGAATATGAACTAGATGACATTTGTTCAAAATGACTTAACACCGTATAATAAAGAATAAAAAAGGAGCGTGTAGCGTGGTTAATTGTCTTATTGTGGATGACGATCAAACGATTTTAGATTATGTAGCTTCCCATTTAAACAATGAGGGCTATCATACTTATACTAAACCGAGTGGTACAGCGGCCTTACAATTTTTAGAACAGCAAACTGTCGATATCGCGATTGTTGATATTATGATGGCTGGTATGGACGGGTTTGAATTATGCCAGCAAATAAAACTTGATTTTGATCTACCAGTCATTATGTTAACGGCACGTGATGCACTTACAGATAAGGAGCGCGCTTTTTTAAGTGGTACAGATGACTATGTCACAAAGCCATTTGAAATTAAGGAACTTATTTTTCGAATTAAAGCTGTACTTCGCCGCTATCAAATCAATGCTGAACACATTATACAACTAGGCAACCTGACATTAAATGATAATTACATGGAAGTACAAGTAGATCATAAGACGATGACTTTACCCAAAAAGGAATTCCAATTATTATATATGCTCACGAGTCATCCTAAACAAGTGTTTTTACGAGATACGCTTATTGAAAAGGTGTGGGGATTTGATTATGAGGGAGATGAGCGAACTTTAGACGTCCATATCAAACGCTTGAGACAACGCTTATCAAAATTAGCAGCCAATGTGACAATCACAACCGTCCGTGGCCAAGGATACAAGGTGGAAGCCCATGTTTAAATCTTTATATTCAAGAATCGCCATCTATACCATTACCGTTATTTTACTAAGTGCCATCCTTAGCTTTTTCATATCAAATGTCTACTATCATTTCAATTTAAAGCCTAAAAATGACCAAAAAATTATGACAACGTTAAAGGATGCAAGACAATTTGATGCCGCACAACAACATCAAGTTTCATCATCATTTTTCAAGCATCTCGCTGATATGAATTATCAAATTATGACGGTGGACAAATACGGTCATAAACATTTTTATGGTGCCGATTTTCGCAAAGATACCCTCTCAGCAACCAATATTCAACGTGTACTACAAGGTCATGATTATCATGGTATTGCGAAACAGCCTTTTCAATTGTTAGTCACAGGCTTTTTTGACAATGAAACAGATAATACAGTCGGTGTAAGATTTAAAAGTTCAGAGGGATATGTTGCAGTATTTATGCGTCCTGACATTGGACAAACATTTAGTGAATTTAGAATCTTTTTAGCACTTCTGATCATTTTGTTGCTCATCATTTCAATTTCACTCATTATCGCTTCAACATACGCCATTATTAAACCTATACAGTCATTAAAATATGCCACAGAGCGACTGATGCATGGTGATTTTGATACACCTATTAAACAAACGCGAACAGATGAAATTGGCATTTTGCAATATCGTTTCGATACGATGCGACAATCACTAAAGCAAGTTGATGCGATGCGTCAACACTTCGTGCAAAATGTCTCTCATGAGATGAAGACACCTTTAACTCACATTCATCACGCATTAACACAACTACAAGCAAGCGACGATAAAGCGACACAACAAACAATTATCAATGATTTATTCACCATAACTTCACGCTTAAGTGACTTAACTAGAGAGTTGTTAATACTTTCAGAACTTGACAATGCAAGTCATATTCAATTGAATTCAACGATACAGTTAGATCTATTACTCCAAGACTTGATTCGCCATGAACAATATTTAATTGAACGTAAAAATATTATCGTATACGCTGAATTACTACCTTCAAGCCTGTTAGGTAATGAGCGATTATTGCATCAAGCCTTTGAAAATTTACTGCGCAATGCGATCAAATATACTAATAATGAAGGTGCAATTAATATCAAACTTCAACATCGAAACAATCACGTTCATTTTACGATACAAAATGATGGTCAGCCGATGACTAAAGAAGCACAGTTGCACATCTTCGACCGCTTCTATAAAGTAAATTCAAATGACACAAGTAATGGACTGGGATTATCAATTACTCAAGCAATTGTTCAGCTTCACCATGGTCACATTGAAGTAGAGAGTAACAATCTTATTGGAACACAATTTACAGTCATACTCCCTTTCAAACCGTAAGCAATGTTCTATGATCAATTGTTATATTTTAAAAATAAAATTGCTGCTAGCAACATATATTAGTTAAACAATAAAAATGGTACTTTCTAGTTTTATTTCCATAGAAAGTATCATTTTTATTTTTAAAGCATGATGTAATATATTTCAGATTCAAGTGATTTTATAGTGCCTAAATATATATCATCAGCCCTATTTTACCGCTTATCACTGAATCATAACCACATAGCGATAAGCTATTTCTTCAAATATGATTTCATGCTTAAATAGAGCTAAAGAAAGGAGTCGCCATGAAATTAAAATTATTTATTAGTCCAAAGGAAACTGAACAATATGTGGCTGTACATTCGCCTATATTAGATAACGACACTCAAACTGTTATTGACACAGTGAACCAATTATCACAGCCAAAATATCTCACTGCTCGTCATGATGAAGATATCTATCGTCTGGCTATCACAGATATCACCACATTTCGCACTCAGCATAAAACGGTAACAGCAGTTAAAGACCATACAACATATGTTGTGAAAGAACGATTATATCAGCTAGAAAACATGTTAACCTCAAACTTTATCAGAATTTCAAAATCAGAAATTGTGAATATCGATAAAATTATAAAACTACAATTAGAACCCAACGGCTTAATCCGCATGTATTTAGAAGGCTGTGATTATACCTATTCTTCACGGCGCTATTTAAAATCTATCAAGGAGCGATTATCAATATGACATCACTTTCTAAAAGCTTATTTATTAGTCTTATTATTGGCCTATCACTATCCATCATATTTAGCATGATATCAAATGGTGAACACTACTATCCGTTAGCACCAGATTCAACATTCGGACAGCTTTATTATCAACACTTCAATGGACCTACTGTCATGTTGTTATCTATTATTATTTGGCTGCTGATCGGCATGGTATTTTTTGCAACAAACTTTATTTTTACGCATACCGATTGGAGTATTACTACTGCCACAGCATCACATTTCGTCTGTAGCTATCTTGGGTTTCTCCCTTTAGCTACA
Organism: Staphylococcus sp. HMSC063A07; assembly: GCF_001836955.1. Taxonomy (NCBI): domain Bacteria; kingdom Bacillati; phylum Bacillota; class Bacilli; order Caryophanales; family Staphylococcaceae; genus Staphylococcus; species Staphylococcus sp. HMSC063A07. The sequence goes on along the minus strand of NZ_KV830916.1, from coordinate 70,828 downwards.
TTTGCAGGCTGGTTCAACCTAGATTTATCACACATTACTAAATTTACGATTATCTTTATCATCATCTATATGATCATCTGGGTCGTATCATTTTTGAAAAACAGACGTTACGTCAATGAAATCAATCAGCAGCTTCAACAACGTTTGAAATAATAAAAATAATGAAGCAGGCAATTTCTATTAAGTTTCAATGGAAATTGCCTGCTTCATCTTGTCAAAGATATTGATGTCCTAGCCTATTTGGTTATATTATTGCACATGCAGGTGTTTTTGTATTTCTTTATTTACTGCATGATAAACATCTTCATGCTCTGATAACTTTAAGCCAAATGATGGTACCATTTCTTTTATTTTAGGCATCCAATCTTCAAACTCATCTCTATAGCAACGTTGTAATACATCAAACATGATATCAACTGCAGTAGATGCCCCTGGAGATGCACCAAGTAATGCTGCTAACGTGCCATCATCACTTGTAATCACTTCTGTCCCAAACTGTAAATTTCCTTTACTTTGTTCAGTATCTTTAATCACTTGTACACGTTGCCCAGCCGTAATGACTTCCCAGTATTCGTCTTGCGCATTCGGTACAAAGACACGTAAATCATTCATACGAGCTTCATTTGATAACATTAACTGCGAAACTAAATACTTTGTTAACCCTATTTCTTTAATACCAGCTGATAACATCGTGACTAAGTTATTAGGTTTAACTGATTTAATTAAATCCAAATTTGACCCTGTTTTTAAAAATTTAGGTGAAAATCCAGCAAATGGGCCAAATAATAGCGCGCGTTCTCCATTAACAAAACGCGTGTCTAAATGAGGTACTGACATAGGTGGCGCACCAATCTCTGCCTTACCATACACTTTGGCATGATGCTGTTGAATGACATCTGGATTGGTACATCTTAAGAAGAGACCACTTACTGGAAAGCCACCTATATGTTTAGAAGCCTTAATTCCAGTCTTTTGTAATAATGGCAAGCTGGCACCACCTGCGCCTATAAAGACAAAACGTGACTCATACGTTGTAATATGATTTGTTGCTAAATCTTTAATAGTCACCAGCCAAGCCCCATTATCTAATTGTGCTAAATCTTGAACTTCATGCTGATAATGAACATCCACATCTTTTGTTTTCAACTGTGCAATCAACTTCTTAGTTAATGTACCAAAATTCACATCCGTACCTGTTTCATCTCGTGTTAAGGCAATAGGCACATGAGATGTTCTTCCTGCCATCATTAACGGTACCCATTCGGTAATTTTTTCTTTGTCTTCTGTATAAACCATTTTTTCAAATAATACGTTCTTCTGTAGCGCTTTAACACGATTTTTCAAAAACCTCACATTATTCACGCCTTTGACAAAGCTCATATGTGGTACAGCTTGAATGAAGTCTCCTGGCTCTGTTAAATGGCCAGTACGCACAAGGTAAGCCCAAAACTGTTTAGATATTTGAAACTGTTCGTTAATCTTGATTGCTTTCGTACAATCAATGTCGCCGTTTTGTCCTTCTTTCGTATAATTCAGTTCACATAATGCTGAGTGCCCTGTGCCAGCATTATTCCATACATTTGAACTTTCTTCCCCCGGTTGTGCTAACTTCTCAAATAATTTAACGTCTTTATCTGGTGAGAGCTCGGTAATAAGCGTACCTAATGTCGCACTCATAATTCCTCCACCAATTAAGATAACATCTGTCTTGCTAGGTGCTTGATTCATAACAAACACTTCCCCCTTTATCGTTTCACAACTAAGACTGACAAACAAACGCTTGTTTTAAAGCGCTTTCTTAATTAATGTTAAAAAATTCACCTTATTTAGGTGCTTTTTCTTAATTATAATGACTAACTCAATTATATACATAAATGAACTATGAAAAAAGCTTAAACAAGTATATTTGTTCAAATATTTTCAATTATTCATAATATTTTGTGCATTGTGCTTGCTAAGTTATTTCCAGCATATGTTTAGACATGATATAATTTTTATAAACTATTTCACTAAAGAGGGCAATTTTTATGAAGTCTTTTACTTTTTTAATGCACAATATTTATGCCTTAGGTGGCACAGTTAAAGCAGTTTCTCAATTGGCAAATACTTTAGCAGAGCGCGGCCATGACGTTACGATTGTCTCAGTTCTGCGTGCAGCCGACACACCTTATTTTGCGTTGAACAATAACATTAAGGTGATAGACCTTGTCGATTATCGTCTCAAACCACAAAATATAAGTGGTATTATCGCAAATCGTATCCGTAAATTCACGCCATTACTAAAGCCTAAAAAAATATCTAAATATGAACCAGGACTTACTCAATTATCTAGTTTTATTGAAAAGAAAATCATTGCCAGCATTAAGCAAACCGCAACTGATGTATTAGTCGGAACACGTGCCAGTTATAACATACTCGTGGCACAATTCGCTCCTAAAGATGTCTTTACTATTGGAATGGAACATATGAACTTCGACGCACATCCAACACGTTATCAGCACCAAATAATACGTGCTTATCAAGGTTTAGATGCCGTAACAACATTAACTGATAGTGATCAATTCGCCTATCAACAACGCATCCAAACGCCAGTTTACATAGTTCCTAATATTATTAATCATCGTTTCATTGGAGCCCAAAAACAAAACATCATTATTAGCGCTGGTCGCTTAGACTATGAAAAAGGATATGACTTACTCATAGAAGCTGCACGTCGCATACAAGATGATTTGCGCCAAATTCGTTATCAAATCCACATCTACGGTGAAGGAAAAGAAAAGGCAGCATTAATCAATATGATAGAACAGTATAACCTAAATGATATTATAAAATTGTTTCCTGCCACAAAAGACTTAGATAAGAAACTATCACGTAGTAAAATAACTGTCGTCCCATCAAGAAATGAGGGCTTTGGCATGGTTATTCTTGAAGCCATGGCACAGCATAATATTGTGATTAGCTTTAAAGACACTTTAGGACCATCTTATATTATCAATGCCGGAACCAATGGTTATTTGGCAGACTACGGAGATGCCGGATCATTGGCTAAATACATTGATATTGCGACACAATATTACACAAAATTAACCCCAATGATTGAAGCAGGCCAACAAACGTTAAAGCAATATACTGCTGACCATGTGTATGCTGCGTTTATGGCTATTTTCAAAGGATAAGTTGTATTTGAAGGACAGCTTATGACAGCGTAAATATTCATATATAGATGCAATCATATTAACTAGCAAAATGGATTCTGTATATAATCAAAGAAAATGAGAGCGGGACAGCGAATTCACAATGAATTCGTTGTCCCGCTCCGTCATGGTTGCCGTACTTAATCGTTTACAGAGAAACGATTAAGTACTGATTTATTAAGTTCTTTTCTAGAATATTAATGAAAGTATGAATGTCCAAATACATACGAAGATTAATAATCCAATACTATATTTAAGTGTCATTTTTAATAAGTCAGATTCTTTACCAACTTGTTTAACAGCAGCTGTAGCAATAGCTATTGATTGAGGAGAAATCAATTTTGCAGCTACCCCACCAACTGTATTTGAAGCAACTAAGAGTGAACCACTTGTGCCAATTTGTTGTGCTACAGATGCTTGAATTGGAGCAAATAGCGAGTTGTTGTTTACAACTGAACCAGTCATAAATACACCAATCCATCCTAGAATTGGAGATAATACTGGGAAGACATTACCTGCTTTTGCAATACCTTGACCCATGGCACTACTTAAACCACCGTATGTTGTGATTTTAGAAATGGCTAAGATGAAACATATAGTTAAAATAGGTAACCAAAGTTCTTTAAACGTTACACCAAATAATCGACCAGCATCACCAAAGCTAACTTTTTTAGCCATTAACACAGTAATCAGAATAGTGATTAAAATAGCGGTACCAGTTTGTCCAATGAAGTTAAATGATAACATGATTGGTTTGTGTGCAATATCACTAAACGTACCAGGTAAACTGAAGTTTAACACGAGTGATGAGAGTTTACCTTTTGGCAAGAATAATCCTTTAAATGAAGGTGAACTCCAAACCATCACAATCACAGTTAAGATAATGAAAGGACTCCAAGCATATAATACTTGTTTTGCTGTAAGATGTTTTGTTGGTTCAGGTTTAACATCTTTTTGAACTCTAAAGATATTTTTAGGTTGGAATTTTCTAGAGAATAAAGCTAATGCCCCCATTGATGCTAATGGTGGTACAATGTCAGCTAATTCTGGACCGTTGAATACAGTAAGTAAACCTTGTAAGACTGTATACGTAATAGATACTACTAATATAGCTGGTAAAGTTTCTTTAATACCTTTGAAGCCATCGATAATCGCAATTAATAAGAATGGAATAAAGAAGTTAATGATGGCTAAAGTTAACGTAGATGTTTGAGATACACCCATAGCTGTAACATGTCCAGGCAAGTGTAATGTATCAACAATACCTACTGGAATTCCGATGGCACCAAATGCACCAGACGCTGCATTGGCTACCAAACACAACATCGCAGCTTGTAAAGGTCTGAAACCTAATTGAGTAAGTAATAAGGCACAAATTGCAATTGGTACACCAAAGCCTGCTGCCCCTTCTAAAAAGGCATTAAATGAAAAACCAATCAATAATAATTGAATACGTTGGTCTTGTGAAATGCTTGTAATGCTATCTTGAATTGTTTGGAATTGACCAGATTCTTGTGTAATTTTATAAAGTAACACGGCCATCATTACAATATAGCCAATTGGAATAATACCTTGGTAGAAACCTTCTACTACGGCACCAGTAGCAATGCCACCAGGAAGTTTAAAGAATGGAATGGCGATAAGCAAAGTGACAACTAAAGTAGTGATTGCAGCATAAATCCCTTTCATTTTAAAAACTGTAAGACATAATAAGAATAAGATAATTGGAATAGCTGCAACAATGCTTGATAACAATAAGTTATCAAAAGGATTAAAAGATTGAACTAACATACATGACTCCTCTTTCTGTAGTTTATTTACAATGAACACAACGTGTGCATTCATCAGTTAGCCTTTGTGAAGTTTTTCACAATAAAAATATAACACCTTTATACCTATAATACAATACTATTTCTAATGAATTCTATACAAAAATAAGCATTTAAAACCAAAAATTAGCATTGTATTTTTTACGAGAAATATGTAACTATCGTTTTATTGGATTGTAAGCCGCATATCAGTGAATTATCTAATCTGACATGGTAAAATAAATGAAAATCGCTAACAGATAGAAGGTTAAATCATGCTGAAACAAATTAACATTTCTCATATGGAACAATTAACGAGTCAACTAGAAAGTGCATTAGCTGACGGCTATACGCACTTTGCTCCTTATGCGAACGAAATTAAAATTCACCAAGACATGCTGAAGTCTGTCACTTTACACCCTCATCCAATCGTCGTTGATTATACAATCAACGGAGAATATTTAAATGATTGTCGATATTTTGGTCAAGCTCAAGTTGACTTTAAAACATGGTCACAAAATATTAATCATTATCCTAACCTTGTTTACCATATTCCAACCGCTTTGCATCATTTATCCACGGATGTCGTTCATAACATTTTTGACTTAGCGCTTATGACATTATTATTTGATGATGTCGTAGTCGATGGTCACGTGGCATATGATTTTACTCAACCAATACAGGCAAGCGAGACATTTTGGACTTGGTTAGCTGATCAGCAAATGAACTCAACGAATTATTTTGAATTAAACAAATTAGCGTATCAGCAATACCAAGCTATCCCGTTCCCACAACCGCAATATAAAGATGATAGTAGTAAAATGCGCTTTGCCGATAGCTGGTTAGTAACGACAAAATTCAAATTACCTAAATGGCTATATAACATGATGCACCAACATGCTGTCAATAATCACAAAAAACTAAGCTATCTTTATCAAAAGGATACATCAAAGGTTAAAGATCACGTTGTTTTCTTAGGCTTTGATCATGGTTATCGTGGTAATTCAAAATACTTATTCAATCATTTTATAAAGCGCAATCCTATGGTGGATACGTATTTCATTACAGATGAACGTAAAGGTCCAAATTTTATTTCTACTTCTGCAGAAAACAAACAAGAACTGATTGAAAGTGCCAAAGTTGTGGTGATTGAAAGTTATATGCCAGATACATATCATCCAAATGGTACAATTATCCAACTCTGGCACGGTTCACCCATTAAACGCTTATTTTTAGATAGTGCTGAACCATATGAAAATAGCAATATCTATAATTATCGTGCACGTAAATATAATAAATGGCTTCAACAAGATTATCTTGTCGTTGATGCCACATCTGTAGTACCATATTTCAATTCAGCTTTTCCAAATCAAGAGACTAACGTCTTGCCTGTGGGTTATCCACGTGTAGACTATTTACTACAGCATCGTCATGACCGTGCCCAAGTCAAACACATCAGCAAGAAACTTCATATCACTGATGATAAGCCTGTACTTCTATATGCGCCAACATGGCATAAAGACACGGTACAACAACATTTGACAATTACAGATGATTTATTGCAACAGTACCATATTATATTCAAAGGTCATGTTGAAGCACAACAAGATTACAGTTTACCAGAGCGTGTGATTCGTGCGCCTAAAGATATTGAGACACAAGATTTAATATTAATCGCCGATATCATTGTTACAGATTATTCCTCTATCATCTTTGACGCATTGACCATAGATAAAAAGGTATGTCTATTTACACCACAACACGAAACGTACCAACAAGAACGTGGTATTTATGAACATGTCTTGTCCGCACTTCGACCCGTATGGTATAAAGACGAGGCATTGTTACATGAGGATTTAATTGAACAGCGCATTCCATCCATCAATCATCCTTTTGTCAATAAATCAAATCATGCATTAGCAGAGATTACGGACGTGATTTTAAAAGAACTCCATAAGAAACACGCTGATAACTAAAAAAGATTACAGCCGACGCTCTTATTAACGTCGGCTGTAATCTGTTATTTAGGTTGATATGCTGGTTCAATAATACTTGGTTGACCTTGTCCATTCACTGATACAATGGTATAAGTTCCTTGTTGTTTAGGATTTTTAAAACTAAACAGATACTCATAGCGTCCATTATGAGATTGAATGGCATAATCATTATATTGACATTGCATTTGGTGAATTTTATTTACTTCTTGATTCGCTTTTGTTAAAGCGTTTTTGAAGTTAGGCAATTGTTTTAAAGCTGTATTTTCATTACCGTTAAATATTGTTAGCTGTCTTGAGACATAAGCTGCATTGGGACTTTGATATGGCTTAACATAATGAGATTGTCCTTTGTTATTATTAGCTTGGTTGTTCTGATTTGTTGCTTGACCTTGTTGAGCACCAGACTGCGATTGAGAAGCATTATTTTGCTTGTTGCTGTTTTTCTCTGAGCTGTTGTCTTTTGAGTCATTCGTTGCTTGCTCATCGTCATCTTTTTGAACATTTGATTTCTTATCTTTCTTATCTTTTTGTTTGTTTTTATCTGTTTTTTGGCTATCATGTTGTTCTGATTTGTTAGTATCTTCCTTATTACTGTTGCCATCATCGTGCGAACAGGCCGCTAAAGATAAAGATAGAATCAATATACTTGCTAATAATCTTTTCATTATAACTCCTCCATTATCTTATCGTCTAAGCATTATGACATGCTTGATACTTATACTATACATTAAAAATACTAATTTTATGTTAATTTTTAAGTTTTTTATTTACAAATTTCGTACAAATTAAAAAAAGTGACAGAATTCATTATGAATTTGTAGTCCCGTTCCGGCACAATTGACTAGAATTGAAAAACAGCTTGGTATCAGCTTATTTTCAATGCAGTCAACTACTGCCAATATTTAGTTCATAGCTTTAAATATGATGATGCACTAGACGCTACTAAACCTTTAAAAATTAATCCGCCACGCTGCGTTCCATAATTAAATCGATATCAATGACATCTCCCGTCTTAAATTCATGTTGTCCAGTTACTTTAAAACCACATGTCTTATAAAATGCTAAGGCTTGAGGATTATGTTCCCATACGCCTAGCCATACCTTTGTCTTTTGATATTCCAACGCCTTATTGAGAGCCAGTTGAATAAACTTTTTCCCTCTACCTCCACCTTGATATGCTTTATCAAAGTAAATGCGTTGTATTTCTAAATATGCTGGACCCTTAGCTTCCGTTTGGGCAGCATCGATATTTAATTTTAAATATCCCACAATTTGTCCTTTGACTTTATAAAAGTAATGAAATGATTCGGGGTTGTGAAATTCTGTCGTTAAAATATCTAAACTGTAATTCTCTGCAAAAAATTGTGAAAAATCAGCTTCTGAATAAGACCCTTCAAATGTAGCATGAAATGTGCGTTGCGCAATTGCTTGTAAATCTTCAATTTCTGAAGCTTGTACTGCAGTGATAGTTTCCTTTGTCATCATGATCAACTCCCTTTAAAATGGTTAGATTCTCCCACATAAGACCATTAAATTTAAGATAACACAAATTTATCATTGATAATCTTTATCAATGAGTATAAAGTTATAATTGAAATGAATAATCCATTTGGAGTGAGGTTTTAACTATGTTACCAAACATTTTTGCAGTAGGTATTACCGGTCCTACAAGTTTAGTTATTATTAGTATAATCGCATTAATTATTTTCGGTCCTAAGAAATTACCCCAGTTCGGTAAAGCTATTGGCAGTACATTACGAGAATTTAAGGCAGCAGCCGAACACTTAGATGAAGATCATTCACTTGATACTCCCAGTAAAGAGTCCAAATCACAACGAGAGCAATCTAAGTAATTATACCCTGTTGGAACACATTGATGAATTGCGCAGACGCTTCGTCAGGATAATCATTGCATTTTTGGTATCTACCATCATTGTATACGCATCATCACATTGGTGGATAAATCCATTTATCAACTATATCAAGCGCGCAAATGTAACGTTACACGCCTTCTCATTTACTGAAATGATACAAATTTATGTCATGATTATCTTCTTCGTGGCACTATGCCTAATAGTGCCATTCGTTTTTTATCAACTATGGGCATTTATTGCGCCAGGATTACATCAAAATGAACGTCGATTTATTTATCGCTATAGTATATGGTGTGCAGGGTTGTTTATTCTAGGCGTATTATTCGCATTCTATATCGGATTTCCTTTAGTTATTAATTTTTCACTGAATTTATCGGAAATGCTACATATTGACCCAACTATCGGCTTTAAGTCATATTTAGGCGAACTCATTCGTTGGTTGTTTGTCTTTGGTATCCTCTTTCAGTTACCGACGTTATTTATGGGACTGGCACGTTTTGATTTAATTGATGTACATCAATTGGGCAAATACCGCAAATATATTTATTTCGGTTGTTTTGTTGCCGCAAGTATTATCGCACCTCCAGATATCACACTCAATTTATTATTGACATTACCTATCATTCTATTGTTTGAATTTAGTATGTTTATTGCTAAAATCACACATAGCAATTAAAATTAGGCCGAGACAACAATCCCAAAAATATTAGCACAAAGATGATTTGAATTTTAAAAAATCATCTTTGTGCTTCTTTTCGTATGATTATCTCTTTGGCTAAGGAAACAGCTTCAGCCTCTTCAGTTTTAATACCTTTAAATGATGTTTCTTACCATATCAATGATATAGCGGAAACCCTACCAGTACTTTAAACTTTAATCTGTTATAACTATAGCCATGCCTTTCTATCTATAAAAATAGCTGTGAAGAAACCGATTGTTATAAATCTTCTTCACAGCTCATCTTAATATGTTTTATTTATGTCGTTTGCGTTTGCTGACGTTGTGTTCTCATAAACACAATGACTAAAATAATGTAAATGATTTGCGCGCCAATCGTTTCAAAGCTTGGATAGAATCCGATTACGCTTATAGTTGGTAAGCCCTCAATACTATGTTGCGGTAATGTACCAAGTAATTGAAGTTTTTGAATACTAACACCTAACATTTTGAACGCCATTAAGAAAATAAATATAGAAAGCACTCTGAAAATGTAATAAATTGGTATCAGTTTAACAATAAATCTAAATAACAATGCGAAGATAATAAGGATTACAATGGCTAAGGCAATGCCAATCACAAAGTCTATTGTCTGAATACTGCCTATCATACCCATATAGAAGATAATAACTTCTACACCTTCTCTAAGCACTGAAATTAAACCAATCGTACCTAACAATACTAGGTTGCCGTTGCTAATTGCATTTTGATACATGGACTGAATTAAGTCATTCCAACGTTTTGCACTTGAACGGCGATGCATCCAAATACCTACAATATACATCAAGACGACGGCAATAATGCCTAACGTCGCTTCCATGCCTTCACGTAACAAACCATTATTACCTAAAGTTTGAATAAAGACAACGGCTAAGGCAAGACTTAGAATTAAACCAAGCATCGCACCACCTAGAACACTTGCTGTACCTTTCGTATCTTTCACATTACGTGTCATTGTTGTCAGTGTCATAATGATAAGTAATACTTCAAGACCTTCACGCAAGAAAATAATCATGACATCAACAAAGGAATAACTATCTTTGCCGACCGTATCTTTGATGTCTGAATTAATATCTTGTAGACCTTCTTTAACACGGTCTTTATTACTATCATCTAATATACTTTGATAATAAGGAATCTTATCTTCTATCGTTGTATAGAGTGACGCATTTTTCGTTTGAATTTTACCTTCTACGTAAGGCCAAATTTGAATGAATTTACTTAAAGCATCGTCTGTTAGTTTCAATTGATTATTTTCAATACCTTTAATGGCTTTATCCAATTCATCATTTAATTGTGTCACATTATACTTATCTGAACTTTGATTTGATTGTTTTTGATCAACTTGGTCAATGCTTGTTTTAAAAGTTGTCCAAGCATTTTTAACTTTATTGATATCTAAAGGTTCTTTTTGAACTGCCACACGTAACTGCATCAAGTTCACTTCGATTTGACCATATTTTGAATCATCATAGTTACGGATAACCGTTTCATGACTTGTCCAAATCTGATTCAAACTATTATTTATAGATTGTAACTTTGTCTCATCTTTATCCTTAATTGCCTGTTGCATCTGACTGTCTTTGGCATCTACTTGTTGTTGTAATTCTTTAATTTTTTTCGATGCATCTCCAGAAGATTCAGCATTCTCATAAGCAATTAATGATTTTGTGACTTCAGATAATTTTGCTGCTTGTGACTCAGTTGATGATGTTTTCTTAACTGCTTGCCATTGCTGCTTAACATCTTTCCCCTGTTTCGTATTTTTAATTTTTAATGTATCTAGCTGTTTATCAATATCTTTAATCGCTTGCTTTTTATCTTTATCGCTTTTTGATTTGTCTTCTAAAATTGATTTAGCATCCGTAATAGAAACATAGACATCACTAATCGATGGCTTATCTGCAGCCGCTGAAGGCATAGGCGCAATCCGGAAAGCCATTGTGAGTATAGCTAAAAGAATAACAACCTTAATTAAATAACGTTTCACCAAGGTAGCCTCCTTTTTTCACACCAGGCAACACTAAAAATGTAGCCGATCCTCGATGTGTAATATACTCATTTAGCTTATCCTGATGACCTAGATGGTTTTGAATATCAATAAACTGTTGTGGTGATTTTTGGAAACATATAAACATTAAACCTGTTTCTAATGCACCTGTTTTTTCATTCGTACCGCCTAAATAATTATATGCACGACGTTTGATGGACGTCTTAGCTTCATGTGCCAAACGTGCATGTGCATCTTTAGGAATCACATACTCACCTGAACTATCTTTTGCGTCTAAATCAAGCTCATCAAATTCTTTTTTCCCAGTTAATGGTGCACCTGAACTACGTTTACGACCAAATGTCGCTTCTTGTTCTTCTAAAGCTGTACGGTCCCATGTTTCAATGTGAATTTGAATACGGCGAATAATGCAATAAGTTCCATGCTTTGCCCAACCATCATCAATAAAGACATAGTTTTTATATTCATCACTTTTACGTGGATTGACTGTACCATCTTTAAATGCCATTAAGTTTCTTGGTGTTTCATCTAATTTTCCGGAAACAAAACCAGTTTGTGACCATTTCACTTTAACTAAGTCTCTAAACGGACGAATTAGATTATGTACCGCATGGAATGTCACTTGTGAATCATTAGAGCAAGCTTGAATCATGATATCACCATCACTATACTCATCTTCCAATTGATCATTTGCAAAATGAGGTAAATCTTTAAAGTCTTTAGGTATCTTAGATGATAGACCTACTTTCTTTAAAAATGATTTACTAACACCGTACGTGATTGTTAACTTACTTGCACCTAAGCCAATCGATTCACCTGTATCTGCTGGAGGTAACAACGTATTATGACTTCTATCCTTTTCAACTGGTTCGCCTTCAGTTAGACTTACCGTCATATCCGTCCATTTTTGAAACATTTTCTTAATTTCTGCTTTATCACGAGATTTAAGTTCTAATGCTACAAAATTACATGTCTTTTGTGTTGGCGTTGTTATACCAGCTTGAACCTTGCCATAGAATTCAAAAGCATCTTTCTCTTTATCTTCTGGCGTATCAAACATTGACTTAAATGAAAATACACTACCTGCACCACTTGCGCCGATGACGACACCCGCGCCACCAATTCCTAACATTTTTAAGAAGGAACGTCTTGAGACTTGTCCTTTTTGTTGTTCGTCTTGATTACTCATTCTGTAATCACGGCCATTTTACTCAACGGTTCCCCTAATGCATTCACTGCATCTGCTAACGCTTTTCTATCTGCTTTAGAAACATCACCATATGGTTTATAGCCGTCACCGTCTTTATATTTGTCTAACAGTTTGTTCACTTTATCAAAGTTCTTTTGAATATCTGCTGATAACTTTTTATCTTTTTTATTTAATTCTGGTTTAAATAGTGTATAAATTTTTTGTGCACCTTCAATGTTGGCTTTGAAGTCATATAAGTCAGTATGAGAATAAATTTCTTCTTCACCAGTGATTTTAGATGTTGATACTTCATTAAGTAAATCCACAGATCCTTGTAACATTAATTTAGGTGTGATTTTTAATGTGTCTGCTTTGGCATCTAACTCTTTGGCATCTTTCAACAATTGATCAGCATCTTTTTTCGTTGTTGCATCAATTTTATTATCTTGGTATAACGATCTTTCAATCTTATGATAACCCGTCCATTTATCTTCCTTTTTCTCTTCTTTCATATCAGCGAGACGTGCATCGATTTTCGGATCTAAATCACCAAAAGCTTCTGCTACAGGTTCTGAACGTTCATAATACATACGTACTTTAGGATATAGCGATTTTGCTTTTTCCATATCATCATTCTTCACTGCATTAACAAAATCTGTTGTCCCTTTTAAAAACTTATCTAATTGTTTATCTGTATACTTTTCATATTCTTTAGTAGCTTTTTTCAACTCTGCTGTGTTATTGCTTTTGCTACTCTTATTTTTAGAATGTGAATCCTGTCCGCCATCTTGGCTACCACATGCTGCTAATAGTAATGACGAAGCTAATAATATTGTTGGTAGTTTTTTCAAAATAATCACCTCAAGTATGTTATGAACAATCATCAAACCATTGTACAACCGTTCTAAATGAGAATAACTAATGCTAAGATTTGCTTATTTAATAATTGTTATAGTAGTATTTCTCACTAGAAAATAAAATGTATGCACACAATTGATAATCATTATCAAACTAATTATAGATTGCCCATGAATTCATGTCAATGCCCATAATAATAGTGATATATTGAAATATTTTTTTATTATTTTAATCATCAAAAATATTTGATGTATTGCTATTTGTATAAGAAAAATTGAATTAGGGTAAATAATGATAATGACGTTGTACAACAATCTAAGGAGGCAAACATACAGATGACGCAACAATTTAACGCTTTCCAAGTAACTCAAGATGATGATGGTAAGGTTCAAGGTGACTTTATACAGTTAACTAACGACGACCTACCAGAAGGTGACGTATTAGTCAAAGTGCAATACTCAAGCATTAATTACAAAGATGCCCTTGCCACACAAGACAATAACGGAGTAATTAAAAATTATCCAATGGTACCAGGGATCGATTTAGCTGGCACCATCGAACATAGCGATGACCCACGTTATTCAAAAGGTCAAGAAGTGATTGTCACAAGCTACGATTTAGGTGTTAGTCACTTTGGAGGATTTAGTGAATATGCTCGAGTGAATTCAGACTGGATTGTACCGCTACCCGAACATCTTACATTGGAAGAAACCATGATTTATGGTACTGCTGGTTATACTGCCGGATTAGCCATCGAACGCCTAGAAAATCAAGGCATGACTATTGAAGGCAAAGAGGTACTTGTAAGAGGTGCTTCAGGTGGCGTTGGCTCACTCGCTGTCATGATGCTTAGCACACTTGGCTATCAGGTCATTGCCAGTACAGGAAATCATGAATCTAAAGAACGATTAACGCAGTTAGGTGCCACAAAAATCATTGACCGTATAGAACAGGACGACCAAAAGTCACTTGCCAGTCGCACTTGGCAAGCAGCTGTGGATCCAATTGGTGGCGAAGGCCTATCTTACGTACTCAAACGCTTAGATTATGGAGGTAGTCTCGCCCTAATTGGCCTAACAGGTGGTCATCATTTCGATAGTACCGTTTTCCCATTTATTTTACGTGGTGCTAATATACTAGGTATCGATTCCGTCTTTACACCTATGAAAGTCAGAGAGCGCGTATGGCGTCGCTTAGCCACTGATTTAAGACCAGACCAATTGCATGATATTAAAACAAGCATTGCCTTTAAGGACCTACCGACATATTTAGACAAGATTATTAACCATCGACAAGCAGGACGTGTTGTAATCGACTTTAATAAATAAACAAAATACGACTAGGACATAGAGAAATTTTTGTTTTATTACTGTATCCAAATAAAGCAATTTGATACCCATTAAATCGTTTCTAAAATCATTTAAAAATAGTACCATTTGGAATATATTTGACATAACATTTGCTATTTCTTGCATTTCTTTAATAATATAATTTGTTCTATTTATCGCTTTAATTCTAGGAATTATGGTAGTCACTAAAAAAAGAGACTAGAAAAATTATCGAATACACGACAAAAGGAAACTCATCTTTGAGTTTCCTTTTGTTGGCATAGCAGCCTTTATAGATAATGCTTTTTAAAAAAAAGATTTCTTAAAACAATAACATTCATCACATTACTTATTCTTATAAAGTTTAAATGCACCATAAATAGAAGTATTGACAATTACAGGTAATAAGCAATACAAAAAAATAATAAATAAATTCCCTTCGGCTTTCCAAATGAAAAAGAATAAAATCATCAAAAAAATACTAATAAACAACCCTAAAATTGGTAAGCTTTTTATATATTTTTCTAAATTTTCATTCATCGGAAACTCCTTATATCTTGCAACATTATATTAATAATATTATTCATGTACTTTTAATGAGCATATAACACTTTTATATAGTTTTCAAATATTAACTCAGACAAAAATAATATCTTAATTAAATTAAGTAAAAAGATAAACTGAAAAAAGTCTTAAAAAATAAATCTAGACAATAAAAATCAAAACTTAAATATACAACTACTTACTCAAATAGAAAAAGCACAAAGATGATTTAAAATAAAAAATCATCTTGGGGCTATTATTTTGACATTTATGCCATGGACTTTCTTAACTATTATATTGTCAGTAGTTGAGTGGTCTGACATACAAATTTAAAAATGCATTCCGGTTCCCCTTGCTGTTGTATCAATAAACCTTATACATGCCACCAGACTTCGGTTCAGTTGAAGTAAAACCAAATTGCGCATACAATTGGTCTGCCGGATAATCAGCAATTAAACTAACATAAGTACCTTGTTCAGCAATACGATCTATATAAGACATAATTTCTTGTAAAATACATTTACCAAAGCCTTGCCCTTGGTATAAAGGTCGCACTGCAATATCAACTATTTGCAATGCAGTGCCACCATCACCAATCACACGTCCCATGCCGACAAGCGTCGCTTCATCATACAATGTTACATTAAAACAAGCATGAGGTAATCCTTTTTGAGCTGCAGCTTCAGATTTTGGGCTCATTCCCGCCTCGACACGTAGTGCGCAATAGTCTTGTACTGATGGAGATTCATAACTTACTCTAACCATGGTTCCACCCTTTTCCTAATTATAAATATTGTGCAAGAATAGACTGATTCGCTGCTTTAAAAATGTCATTATGACTAGACACATAACCTTCATCACTTGCTTCAGGTTCAATATATGTTTTAGCTAAATTCGCAGCATTACCCGCATCACTAAACGCACTGGCAATTAAATGCACTTTCGCATCATGATGAACAATATCGCCACACGCAAAAATACCTGGAATATTTGTCGTTGTATTACCAAAGCCTTTAACACGATAATCGTCATACCGTTCTAGCTTTGAAGTACAATCTGTTAACAGTGGATTTTCATGGTCAAAACCATGACTAATAATGACATCATCAAAACGATGTGTTTCAGTATCCCCTGAATCCAAATGTTCCAAACACACTTTATGGATACGCTGATTCTTATCATCACCAATCAATTGCTTAATTTGCGTCCGTGGCATCAGTGTTACACCACGCTCTGTTAAAACGGAATGCATCACTTCATAACCCGACGTTTCCATTTTACGATAAACCACCGTCACACGCTTCGCAATCGGTGCTAAATCACGTGCCCAATCTAATGCAGTATTACCGCCGCCAGAGATAAGAATCTCTTTGTCTTTAAATTTACTTAAAGATTGAACAACGTAATGCAAATTCGTTAATTGATAACGCTCTGCTCCACTAATTTCTAGTGGTTTAGGATTAATAATTCCGCCACCAATCGCAAAAATAACTGCCTTAGACTCAAATACATCCCCAGTCGCCGTTTCTACCTCAAAATGACGTTCAGCACGTTTGCGAATATCAACAACACGTGTTTGCAAATTAACAAGTGGATTAAAATATAAACCTTGCGCAATCATATCTTCAATAATTTGATAGCATGGCTTCGGCGCAATACCACCAATGTCCCAAATGATTTTTTCGGGGTAAAGCTGCATCTTACCACCCAGCTTATCTTGTACATCAATGATTCTGACCGACATGCCTCTTAATCCAGAATAAAAACTTGCAAATAAATCAGCAGGACCGCCCCCAATAACGATTACATCCTCCATACACGAATCCTCCTCATATATTTAAAACATGATATCTTTTAATTGATAAACATTATCATTATATGAGGACAATTATACTACAGTTAGAAAACATGTTGAAAAGAAAGCGCTTAAGTTTCTGGACAAATGTATTGGCGGCTATATAAGCGTAGCATCTGGGGCATCATTATGTTTTAAGCTCTGAACTCTATGTTGGCAGTAGCTGGCTGGATTGAAAATGGCTGGATACCAAGCTTTTTTCAATCCTAGTCAACCTTGCCAGGGCGGAACTACGAATTCATAATGAATGCTGTCCCGCGCCTTACAATGTCTTTAAATATGTCCTTGTTTATCAACAGTTTTAATAAATGCGATAATGCCTTCATATATTCCAATCACACCTGGTATTCCAGTCCAACAAAATAATAAATATAAAACCGCCTTACCATTTTGCTTTCTATAAAATCGATGTGCCCCAAAACTACCTAAGAAAAATGCTAGTGCTGCATAAACATATTTGTTCACAATCATCTCTTCTCCTTTAACCAAAAAGTTTAAAGAAACGTTGAAAAGTTTAGTCATTTCCACTAAAGAATGTATATCTGGTAAATTTACTTCTCTTTCCCAATTTGAAATAGAATGACGAGAAACATTAAGGTATTCTGCTAATTTCTCTTGAGACATCCTTTTAGACTTCCTTAATATTCTAATTCGTTCTCCTACATGACTAAATTTCAAATCAATCCGCTCCTTTACGCACTCATCATAGGGTTAAATTGTATTTTACTCTAGCGAAAATTATGAACAAATCACATTTTTCTGCTTAAATAATTAAGAAATAGATAATTATCCACTTCAAGACTACCCGCATTAACAAGAATGACTATATTTAATTGCTTTTTTTAAAATCAAAAAGATTGCCATTAAAAATATCAACATTGAAATCACTGACGCACTATTACCATAGGCACCACCCGTTATCCAGATGTTTTTAGTTTCTACAATATATTGAACAATACCGTATTGCTCATTATTTGTTGAAATATGACACAAATCTGATAAGTTCCAGCAAATATGCAGACAGGCACTCGCCCAAATTGATTGATACTTATAAGCAATTAGGCCGTAAAGTATACCAGCAATCGTGCCACTTGTTAAAAGTAATATTAGACTTACCCCAGACATCCCGCCATTAAATAAATGTACCACTGCGAATAATACAGAGGAAATCATGATTGCAGTGGTAATATTTGTTTGCTTTTCAATATAGCCCATGAGTAAACCTCTAACTAATATTTCCTCGGCAATCGGACTGAAAATACCCCCAAGAAAGATAATTTCAAACAGCATATTACAATAGTCAATTGGATTAGCTATTCTTGTAACAACAAAACTTCCTGGGATAAATATGATGCATATAAGAATCACTATAACAGGGATACTTAAACCTATGACTATAACATCGAGTGATAACTTAAATCTGGTCAATCGATAGTCCCTGAGTTCTTGTTTCAAACCTTTCTGAATAAACCATGTGATAAGTAAAAATGTGATAACAGCATATGTGAGCCCATGGAGTATTGTTTCAACCGCCTTTAAGTCTAACAAATGCCATAAAATTGCAACGTTTTGTGCCACAACTGTAATCACAAATGTAAGTATAATAATTCCAAATATTTTTGCTGACTTTATTAAAATATTCATGTGTTTCCTCCTAAATTTGTGTAGGAAACCTAAATGATTAACCTGCGAATATTTGAGATAAAGTACCACAAACTATAACAACGATAGCTAAGACAAACCACCATTTCTGTGACAAGAAGTCCCAAAAATTTAAATGATCCGTACCCGTCTCATTTAACTCCTTAGTGAAATTACTCATATTTTCTCCAGTAAGTAATTCATCTGTCGTAATATTAAACATTTGTGCCAAATTAACAATCATTTGCGCATTAGGTTCAATTGAGCCCTGTTCCCATTTAGAAACCGTTTGTCTCGTTGTATGTAATTCAGCAGCAAGTTGATCTTGGGTTAAACCTTGCTCTTTTCGATACTTCTTAATTTGTTCCGCAAGTTTCATATGATTGGTCACCTCTCTTTAAACTTAGCAAGTTTATCTGTAATTATCTGTATTCAAATTGACGCATTCGCGCACCAATTCATTACATTCTGTCTCCAAAATTTAGCATACCATGTTATCAGTACATCTTTATGTTGTTTTGATTGAACTTATATTTCATTTTACTAAAAAACAAATCAAATCACTATCTTTATTATTTTAAATTCTAAGGCAAATGAAGTTTGTCAGTTTTATACAATTTTGTAGATAAAAAATCCCACTATCAAGATGTAATTTCAACACCATTTTAGAGGGATATTTTTGAATTAGCACTAAAATTTCGATTCTTTTCTTAGTAAATCGTATAAAAAATTACTTAATATATTTAAAGGAACACTAAGAATCAAAGAAACTATTAATGTGTTCATAACATCTCCCCCATTTCAAAATTATATTTTTTTTATTATAATTTAATTGTACTTAGTAGATTTATTTAAAAATAGATGAAGAAAAAAATTCGGCAAAGGGTATAATGTTATGATTATAGTAAATAGTAACAAAGAAGAGAGATACTTCAATTTCGATTATTGGATAGAACAAAAGTTTTCTTACGAAGATATTGATTGTTTACAAGAGGCTGCTTCTCTAAATAATAAAGAAAAAAACTTATTAGATGAATTAAACAGGTTTTATGCTACAAATATATTAGAACGCTGGTATTCTTTAAAAGAAGCTACATATATCATTAATAACTTTGAATTTATAGGTTATACCAAAATTGATGAGCCACAGACTAATTTCAGCATAGATTATGTTAAAAATATTAGCAATAAGATAATTAATTTAACAGAAAATGACACTAGATTAAGTAAACCTAAAAAAAAGAAATTTTTGAAATTTGATCAAATGAGTTATGTTAATATGACAATGATTAACAGAATTATTGAACATAGACAAAGAAAAGAAAGTAAGATAAAAAATATACAAACGCGAAGAGATGTGTTCAACATTTCATATTCAGATATCAGAAACTATGTGAACAAAAATAATCTCATCATTAATACTAATAGTTTGATAAACTATATTAAAATAAATAACTCTAATCAAATTAAAGCTATAGATATGTCTATTTTATTCACAAACAAACTATCTTTAATAAAAAGCGAAATAAGAACTTGTCGTAAAGATATAGAAGATTTGAATAGTAATAATAATATTCCTAGACATGAAAAAGTAGAAATGACAAAATCCAAATATGTTGAGCTCTTATTAAAGATCAAAAATTATGAAATTCCGATATTAAAATTCAATGAAATACTCACTCTTTTCAGTGAATATGAATCAAACTACCGTAAACATAATTTTTACTATACACAAATCATTCAAAAAAAATCAGCATATCTATTATCTTTATTTGACTGGAGTAGACCACAAATTAAAAATAAATTAATAGACATAGAACCAGTCGCTAAAAATGATACAAAACTTGATAGTATAGTAGATTGGATATACCAAGGAAAAATCAACACACATGGAGCTAAAACCCTTATTATTAAAGAATTAAATGAAGCTAAAAAAATATATCTAGAAAAGTTATTATTATATGAATATGTACAATTACATACACAGTTAAAACGTATCGTCTCACTACAAAATTTTATTTAAACACTCTGAAATTAAAATTATAGAACTTTCCTTCTAAATATTGTGCTATATTTAAAGAAACTACTAATTTTTGGGTGATTTGATGAGTTATCAAGGAGAATTAGCATTAGAAAATGATGTTATCAAGCAGTTGGAGTCTCAAGGCTATGAAAGAATTATATTAAGAAATCATGAGCAGCTTGTAGAGAATTTCCGCCAAATCTTAAATGAACGTAATAAAGAAAACTTAAAAAATAGACCACTTTCTGATACCGAGTTTGCACGCTTAATGACAGATATTAGCGATAAAAGTGTCTTTGATAGTGCGATGCAGTTACGTGACAGTTACACATTAGAACGCGATGATGAATCTAAAGTTTATCTATACTTCTTAGATACAGAACACTGGTGTCAGAATAAATTCCAAGTAACGAACCAAGTGACTGTGGACGATAAATATAAAGCACGTTATGACGTAACGCTATTAATCAATGGGTTGCCTTTAGTTCAAATTGAATTGAAACGTAGTGGTATCGCAATTAGTCAAGCATTTAATCAAATTGAACGTTATCGCAAACATAATTATCGTGGCTTGTTCCGCTTCATACAGCTCTTTGTAGTAAGTAATAAAAAAGAAACACGTTATTATGCCAATAGTGATAAAGAGATATTCAAGAGTTTAATGTTCTATTGGAGTGACAAAGATAACCGCCGTATTAATAATTTGAAAGAATTTATTCAAGAATTTCTTGATCGTTGTCGCATTGCTAAGATGATTAGTCGCTATATGATAACGAATGAAACAGATAAATTGCTTATGGCATTGCGTCCTTATCAAGTCTATGCAGTTGAATCATTACTTAATCGTGCCACTGAAACCAATAATAATGGTTATATTTGGCATACAACTGGTAGTGGTAAAACACTGACTTCCTTTAAAACAAGCCAAATACTGTCCAAAGATCCAAGTATTAAAAAAGTTATTTTCCTAGTCGACCGTAAAGATTTGGATAGTCAAACACTTGCAGAATTTAATAAATTTCAAATGGATTCTGTTGATTTAACAGATAATACACATAAATTGCTGAAACAACTCGATGACCCATTCCAAAAGCTTATTGTTACAACTATTCAAAAGATGGCGAATGCTGTTAAATCGGGTGCTAACATTATGGATAAATATCAGCAAGATAAAGTCATCTTTATCATTGACGAATGCCATCGTACCCAATTTGGAGAAATGCATCGCTTAATTAGACAACACTTTAAGCAAGCGCAATATTTTGGATTTACTGGTACGCCCCGCTTTGAAGAAAATGCCAGTCTAGATGGTCGAGCTACGGCAGACATTTTCGAAAAATGTTTACATACGTATTTAATTAAGGATGCTATTCGTGATGGTAACGTGTTAGGTTTCTCTGTAGAATATATCAGTACATTTGCCAATGCAATCCATGACATGGATGAATCTTACGTATCTAGCATTGATGAAAATGAACTCTGGATGGCTGATGACCGACTAAACATGATTGCTAAGCATTTGGTGGCCAATCATCATAAAAAGACGCGTAATCAAATGTACACGTCTATCTTGACAGTTCAAAGTATTCCGATGGCTATTAAATATTATAAAATTTTCAAGCAACTTAAAGACGCAGGTCAACATCATCTAAATGTCTCAACCATCTTTACTTATGCTGCAAATGAAGATACACAAGAACAAATCGATAAAGTACATACTAAAGAAGAACTTGAACAAGTGATGTGTGATTATAATCAAATGTTTGATAAAAACTTTAGTCTAGACACGTTTGACGGTTTCTTTAATGATATTTCAAAACGTGTGAAACAAGGTAATCCGGCTGAACGCCTAGACATATTAATTGTCGTTGATATGTTCTTAACTGGTTTCGATAGTAAAAAGTTAAACACGCTATACGTTGATCGTAATTTAAAATATCACGGCTTAATTCAAGCCTATTCACGTACAAACCGTGTTGAAAAGGAGACCAAACCCTACGGCAACATTGTATGTTATCGCAATCTTAAAGATAATACGGATAAAGCCATAGAACTCTTTTCTCAAACTAATGATACAGATACAGTATTAAGCCCGTCATTCGATGTCTTATTATCTGATTTCAAGCATGTACTTACCCAATTACTTAACGTAGTTCCTACGCCTGATGATGTAGATAACCTAGAGCGAGAAGACGATCAACTCGACTTTGTACTCGCATATCGTGCCGTAGCGAGCTTGCTGCAAAGGTTAAAGACCTTTGATGAATTTGAATTTACTTCTGACCTTCTTGGCATTAGTCAACAGACATTTGAAGATTACCAAGGTAAATATTATGCCATTTATGACAAAGTCAAAGGTCAACGTCAAAGTGAAAAAACATCCGTGTTAGATGATATTGATTTCAAAATTGAA
Source organism: Staphylococcus sp. HMSC063A07 (assembly GCF_001836955.1). Lineage (NCBI taxonomy): Bacteria > Bacillati > Bacillota > Bacilli > Caryophanales > Staphylococcaceae > Staphylococcus > Staphylococcus sp. HMSC063A07. The sequence continues at coordinate 47,377 of NZ_KV830916.1, read as the reverse complement.
ATTTTAAGAAATGATATGATTAATGTTCAATACATTCTTGATTTACTAAACAATATTGATTTAACGGATAAAGCTCAAACCGAACGCGTGCGTAAACAAATCAAACAGTTATTAAGCAAGGCAGATGATGACAAATTACGTCTAAAAGCAGAACTGATTCGTGAATTCTTGGATAAAGTTATCCCTCACCTAGATAAAGATGCCGTGATTGAAGATGCTTACTTTAACTTTGAAGAAGAAGTAAAAGAACAGGAAATTCAAGAATTTGCTAATGACAAAGCATACCCTATCGACTTACTTAAAGAAGTCATTAATGAGTATGAATTTAGCGGGCAACTTGATAATAACTTTGTCGAACAAGGTATTACAGGTGGTTTACTCGTCCGCACACAGAAAATTGAAAACGTTAAATCATTCGTTCAAGAAACAGCAGAAAAATATGGTGCAGCAAATTAAATAAGTTAGGCGGCATACCGCTTAACTTATTTTGCTTTGTGCTTTAAAATAACATATATACACTTTGATACAAACGATGAACAGAGGAGGATACACCCGTGTCTACAACAGAAAAGCAACGTCAACAACTTGCTGACTTACAAAAGAAACTATGGTCTATTGCCAATGATTTACGCGGCAATATGGATGCCAATGAATTTAAAAACTATATCTTAGGTTTAATCTTTTATCGCTTCTTAAGTGAGAAGAATGAAGACATCGCAGCGGGCTTACTTAAAGAAGACGATATTTCATATGAAGAAGCCATGAATAACGATACATATAAACCCATTGTGGAAAAGGAACTCATTGCACGTATTGGCTTTGTGATTGAACCTCAATTTCTTTTCAGCAATCTTATAAACAAAATTGAGGCCCAAACGTTCCAAATTGAAGACTTAAGCAATGCGGTTAAAAATGTTGAAAATTCTACCCGAGGCCATGACAGTGAAGATGACTTCATTCACCTCTTTGACGATATGGATCTAACATCAAGCCGTTTAGGTAATACCAATGCTAAACGTACCCAACTCATCTCTAAAGTGATGGTTCAAATTGCTACCCTACCATTCGTCCATAGTGATCTTGAAATCGATATGTTAGGCGATGCGTATGAATATTTAATCGGCCAATTCGCTGCTTCTGCAGGTAAAAAAGCCGGAGAATTCTATACACCGCAACAAGTATCAACAATCTTAGCTAAAATTGTAACAACAGGTAGAAATGATTTACGTAGCGTCTATGACCCTACTTGTGGCTCTGGTTCCCTATTACTTCGTGTTGGTGCAGAAGCAAAAGTTCGCCAATATTATGGACAAGAATATAACAGTACAACATACAACTTAGCACGCATGAACATGTTACTCCATGACGTCAATTATAAACAATTCCAAATTGAAAATGACGATACATTAGAAAGCCCTGCCGTACATGACGAACGCTTTGATGCAGTTGTCGCAAACCCGCCATATAGTGCACATTGGAGTGCAGACCCATCCTTCTTAGAAGATGAACGGTTCAGTAACTATGGCAAATTAGCACCTAAAAAAACAGCAGATTATGCTTTTATTCAACATATGATTTATCACTTAGATGATCATGGTACTATGGCTGTTGTATTACCACACGGTGTATTATTTCGTGGAAATGCAGAAGGCACAATTCGTAAATATTTAATTGAAGACAAGAATTACATTGATGCAGTGATTGGCTTACCTGCTAATCTATTCTTTGGCACAAATATCCCAACCTGCATTCTAGTTTTCAAGAAATGTCGTGAAGAAAGCGACGATGTGTTATTTATTGACGCTTCTCAATCCTTTGAAAAAGGTAAAAACCAAAATCACCTTACCGACGACGACGTGAATAAAATTGTAGACACCTATCGTCAAAGAGAAACCATTGATAAATACAGCTTTGTAGTGTCATTAGATGAAATTAGAGAGAATGACTATAACTTAAACATTCCGAGATACGTTGATACCTTTGAAGAAGAAGAACCGATTGATTTAGACCAAGTTCAACAAAAACTCAAAGATATTGATAAAGAAATTGCGAATGTTGAATCAGAAATCAATGAATATCTCAAAGAATTAGGAGTGGTCAACCATGACTAATGAACAAAAAAATGTACCAGAATTGAGATTTCCGGAGTTTAAAGGGGAGTGGGTAAGAAAGAAACTAAAAAATATAGCTTCATTTGGAAAAGGTAAGTCTTTATCTAAAAAAGATATTAGTAAGGAAGGTCATCCATGTATCTTATACGGAGAACTTTATACTAAGTATGGTCCTATCACTACTAAAGTTTATAGTAAGACTAATAAGTTAGATAAAAAACTTGTTTATTCAGAGAAAAATCAAGTGTTAATTCCATCTTCAGGTGAAACTGACATTGATATAGCTACTGCTACTTGTATTAATATTAGCGAAAAAATCATAATTGGTGGGGATCTTAATATAATTACACCTAAAATTGCAGACGGGAGATTTATATCATTATATATAAATGGAAAAGGAAAGTATAATTTAGCAAAATATGCACAAGGTAAATCAGTAGTCCACTTATATAATTCAGATATTAAAAAATTAGAGTTTTTTCTTCCAAAAGAGATTAGTGAACAAGAAAAAATAGGTAATTTTTTTAGCAAACTCGACCGTCAAATTGAATTAGAAGAACAAAAACTCGAACTCCTAAAACAACAAAAGAAAGGATATATGCAAAAGATATTCTCACAAGAAATAAAATTTAAAGATGAAAATGGAAATGATTATCCTGAATGGATAGAAAAAACTATTGAAGAAGTAACGAAATATATCAGTTCTAAAAAAAGTTCCAATCAATATATTGAAAATAATACATTAGGAAGTTATCCAGTTTATGATGCTATCCAAGAAATTGCAAAAGATTCTCAATACGATATGGAAGAACCTTATATTTCAATATTAAAAGATGGTGCTGGTGTTGGGCGTTTAAATTTAAGAGCAGGTAAGTCCTCTGTTATAGGTACAATGGGATATTTACTTCCTAAATATATAGACATTCAATTTTTATATTATCGCATGAAATTACTTGAATTTAAAAAGTATATAATTGGTAGTACGATACCACATTTATATTATAAAGATTATTCTAAAGAAAAATTAAAAATACCATCAAGTAGTGACGAACAAAAGAAAATAGGAACCTCCTTAAAAAAACTTGATGACTACATAGAAAAACAATCATCAAAAGTTGAATTTTTAAAACAACGTAAACAAGGGTTATTACAGAAAATGTTCATTTGATTCTGATAAAGGCATTATGTAAATGAAAAAGTTATGACACAATGCCGCATAGTGTGCTTATTTGCAGCGGTAATATATTCATAGAGATTATTCGTTGTTACGTTTAATTTTATAAAACGTTTGCCTAGTAATATTAAGATTAGGAAAGCATCAAACTACTTCGATTAAAAAATGAGTGTGATATATGATAAAACATTCTATATTATGGAGTAAAAGTGTTATACCTCTTTATTTTTTCGTGGCATTTCTTACTTTTTTACTATTTCATTTTTATTTAAAGTCTGACAATATCAGTATATATATTATTATATTCACGTTAATAGGATTTGGTATAACTTCAATGATTTACAATACAAAGTATATCTAACGATGAAAAGTTGACTACATTGCAGTCAACTTTTTTTATTCTTCCCAGCCACCTTCCAATATAGTATTAAGAAAAAACCACCCGTCAAACGAATGGTTTTGATTGAATTCACGTTGTCTGTCTTTTTAATAATTTTATTAGTCCGTTGATTTTTAGTGTTTTTCCAATTAAGTTCAACTATATTTTTCTTTATTATCGGTTTATTTTTTGTTCCTTTATTAAAAACTACTATAGTCTCGTTTGAGTTTTTAAAGAATAATTTGAAATATAATTATAAATCAATTTTCTGAGCTTAATATTAATTTTTAAATTACTATGATAAAATCATATTATTACTATTTTAGTTAATTAGGTTATTGAAAACTATAATATATTAAGGAGTTTTTATGGAGACTAAATACAAAACAAAACCACTTATGATATTTATAATGATTGTTTTTGGACTTACTTATATTTTTGGAGGAGTATTGTATTTTGTAAATAATAAAATTATATTATCTAATTTAATAATGCTTTTCCCTGCAATATCTGCAATTATTGTTTGGATTTATTTTTATAAACATCAAAAATTTACAGAATTTTTTTCCTTACGTATTGGTAAACTCAAATATTGGGCTATCTATCCATTCACTATGATAATTATTATAACCTTAATTTATTTAATTTCTTATGTTGTAAACCCTAATCAGTTTTTAGATATTTTTGATATAATGCATAAATTACTTATTCCTCTAGTAGTAAATATAACTGTTGGTGTATTAGTTAGTCTGGTAGCATATTTAGGTGAAGAATTAGGTTGGCGAGCTTTTATGTATCCTATATTAATAGATAAATTAGGTACAAAGAAAGGTTTACTTAGTGGTGGAATTATATGGGGGTTTTGGCATTTACCCCTCATTTTACAAGGACATAATTATCCAAATAATCCTAGTTTAGGTGTTTTTTTGATGGTAGCTATGTGTATACCATTAGGTATTATTCTTTATTACACGTACTTAAAAACTAAAAGTGTCTTTATGCCTGCTGTTTTACATGGTATTTTTAATCAATTTTCAACTACTGTCTATATGTTTGCTCTTAAAAGAAGTGAGTTTAACTCATTAATTTATGGTCCAACAGGAGTTATTGGAATAATAGTTTTAAGTATTTTCGCATTAATTTTGATTTTGAAAATAGATAATATCGACAGAAAATCTTGATTTTAAAATTACGACTTATTTGTTGTTTTGATAGCCAGTCAGATGAGTTTGACTGCTTTAATAATTCAGCTCTTTTCTTTGTTTAAACTTAGCGGTTATTATATATAAATTTTTATTTATAAATAGATCAGTGATGAAAAAATAATCTAAATTTAAATGATAATAGCAATGCAAAACTAATAGATAAATATGCTGTTAAATCTGAAACATTAGGTGGTAATATTCCTTCATTCTTCCAAATAAAAATATTGCGATGGATTTATAATGAGGAATTCTATATTTTTGAAAGGAGTTATAAAATTGCGTGTTTTATTATTATTTATTGGAACTATTTTAGTAACAATATTAATAATTGGAAGTATGATGGGGTTTTTCAATAACTCTATTCCCCCATGGATGTTAATAATTTTTTGGGCGGCAAGTATTGTTATTTTATTGGGAACTGTTATGATAAGACGCTATTATAAACAAAAATATAAAAGAGAACTTACTTTATATGAAAAAAGTCCTAACTTACAGGAGAATGAATTTTTTTATCAAGCTCCATTGTATTTATTCGATGACATATATATTAAAATTCATGGTATGACTGATACTGTATGGACTCCTTATTTTAATAATAATCTTCAAAAGTGGCTAAGTATATTGGATATTTTTCCGACCTATGGTGTCAAGCTTACGTCATCAGATCACGATATCATTTTAAAAAGAGTTAAATTATGGTCTTTAAGACCACATTATAGAGTCTGTATTGATGGATCAGAAGTCGGCATATTACAGATGATAAAGTTGGTAAAAGGAGGAATAAAACAACAAACTCCTTATGTTTTTCTAGACATTAATTACACATATAAGTTTAATAACCCTTATTTTTCAACTAAAATGGTGATAATAGGAAAAGAAAACAATAAAATATTAACAGCGCAACGTTCATTTTTTGATTTAGGTAAAAATCTAGTAACTCGACGTAGAGGAGAAAACCACAATATAGAAATCGAATCAAATGATACCCCAATACCATATCCTCCCGAACTTTGGATTACTTTATACATCCAAGTAATGATAAATAAGCAAAAGGAACAATAGAAAAATGCTTAGTTTAGAAAAAAAGAGTGTGAATTCGCACTCCTTTTTCTTGTATAATTATTAAAATCTCAATTCAATAATATAATATGAGATTTGAGAGACTGTGAGAACCTCTCATTTACATTGAACATCAATTTATCAAGATAGTTTTCCTTATCGTGCTTGATTCTATAAACTATCTGTCTTGTAATATTAACCTCTTTCGCAATCTGACTAATTACTTTGCCTTCTTCTAACACTTCTGCAATATGATGATAGATAACACATTTTTTAGGATCTTCGCATTTAGTGAATAAAGTAAAGTACGCCCTTTAGGTATCCCTTGGTCTTTCACAACTTGAATGCCTCAAGCTTGTCGACGTTTACTTTTATTTCTCTCCTGTTCTGAAACTATTGCTAAAATTTGAACGATTAAATCTTTCATAAACTTATCTAATAACGGATTCCCAATAACTTCATTCATCATAGGCTAGCTTGTAATCATTTTAAATATCTCTATTTTGAATATTAAATAGTTTTTTAAGATTTAGAACTTGTTTATAGAGATTTATGCTTAAAAATGTCTCCAATCAAAATATGTAAATATAAGCCAAATAAATACATCAAGTTAAAAAGTTAAGTAAACAACTAAAAATCATTTCAAATCCCTCTGGTAACCATTATTTATTTCTGAAACGCTTTTATTATTATATTATTTTATATGAACCACTACCTATAGTTTAAACCGTCTAAAACGTATAATTAGAGTGTCTGTCGTGCTATTGTCGTCTAATTGTCGGCAATTTTTCGTGGTTATATTTATGAAAAAGGAGTAACTTATTAACATGGACAAATCAAGAGTTGCAAAAATCATAAAAAGTAAATCGATGACACAAGAGAATTTAGCAGAAAAGGCCTGTGTAACAGTGAGAACTATTCAAAGAATTGAAGCAGGAGAGGAGGTTAGCAGTAAAACATTAAAAAGTATTTCAAATGCTTTAGATGTAACAATTAATGAATTATTTGAATCAATTGATTCACCGGATAAGGAGGCAGAAATAATGGAGATATCTAAAGAGCAGCAAAAACAGTTTAAATACCGCCAAAATGAAATATTTACTATAAGATTAATAATATTTGGGGTTATATTTCTACTTTTAGCTTTTTTTGCCATCTTTATAAGTGAGCTAAACGGCCTAAAACAAGAGATTTTTGGAATTATTTGGCTGTTCACTTTATTTTTAAGTTTAGCTATAGCACATTATTTCTTAAATGTATTTATCTCAAAAAAATTAGATGAAAAATATCCTATGACTTTAGGAATGAATAATAAAAGGTCTCATAGAAGAAATGAATCTGCTTCAAATGGCTGGGATTTTTTATCAAGAAATTGGTGGATGATTTTTCCAATTGGCGGATTTTTAAGTTGGCTCATTCCTCAATTATTAGGAAAATAATAACAAGTTAAGACAAAATAAAAGCGTTTTTGAAGTGATTTACTTAATAATTCATACAAATTCAAGTGGGTCTGGAACATAAAGTTCCTGGACTAAAGAGAAAATGGTAATTTCTAGTGAAACAAGATAGAAATTACCATTTTCTTTAATCCGATATGTTTATGTCCCGAACTGTATTTTTCTGAGATTTATGTCCCAGACCCTTTTTGGTATTGCTTTTGCTCCTATTTGTAATTTTAGTTGAGCTAATCAGGTAGCGGGACAGAATTCATAATGAATTCGTAGTCCTGTCGCCCCGCATGGTTGATTAGGATTGAAATAACTTGGTATCCAGCGTATTTTCAATCCAGTCAACTGCTGCCAATATATAGTTCATAGACTAAAACATCATTATGTCCCAGACTCAAAACTAAAAAAACTATTTTGTCACTCAAAAAAAGCGCTTGAATACTGAATTACTCCAGAAGCTTCATCTAAAGCATTTTTCTTTAATTCTATCGCCATCAATAATTCATCTGGTACATCAAACGGTGCTTGAATGCCCCAATTAGAAGCTTGTTTAAATCCGAATTTAGGATAGTATTCTGCATGTCCCATTACTATAACTGACCCGAAATTAAGTTTCTTTGCTATTTCTAAAGATTTTTGTATTAAACTTCGTCCTACACCTTTGTTTTGATAATCGGGCAATACAGAAACTGGTGCTAAAGCTAATGATTCTGTATTTTTCTCATCATTAACAATAACAATCTTAGTTAATAATATATGACCAATCATTTTGTTTTTATCTACAGCAACTAATGATAAATCTGGAACAAACGCATCGGAATTTCTCAAATTCGCAACTAATCTATGTTCACTCTGATCACTATATGATTCATTAGCAAATGCGTTTTTCACAACTTCCTCTGTAAACTTATAATCTTCTTTTTCCTCTGTTCTAATCGTAAAATCCATGTTCTCACCTTATCTTATTATATAAGTTAAATATGCCTTCTAACTATTTTTGATTTCTCTCTTCTTCTAAATTTTTTAATAAAAATCATATATTTTTATTATCTTCCTTTGATCATACGAAGCGATGCCTATATCTCTTTTGTATCCGCTCAAAACTTTTTGAAATAAATTCATGTTTGATATTCTTGATGTTAATGACACCGGCATTAATGTAATACCATTTCCAGCTTTAATGTTCGCTATTACAGATTCAAAATGTTTATTATAGTTTAAATTTAATTTGTCTTCCATTGATCTATTTTTAATAAAATCATACGTATCGCAGGGTGGATTTTGTATATAAATTTTCTCACTTAATAATTCATTTATCTCAATTTTTGAACTCTCAGTAAATTTATTGTCATCATTATAAATAACCATAAAATTTTCACTATATAATCTTTTGCGATATATATCACGATTATTTAGCTTTGATACATCCCCAATAAGTAAATCTATATTACCTTTAGACAATTCTTCTATTAAAATAGAAGTGCTATCTTCAATGATTAAGTTAGCTATCTCATCAAAACCTCTATTTTTATATTTATTCGTTAAAGAAAAACTAGGAATAACACCTATTTTCCATTTAGAATCAAAAGAAATATTCAACTGTTTCTTTAAATCAGCAATAGAATGTTGAATCTCTCTAAATGTATTAAATACCAGTTTCCCCTCTTCATTTAAGAAAATACCTTTTGAAGTTCTATAAAATAAATGACAGTTAAAATATGCTTCAACGCTTTTAATTCTCTTACTAAGCGCTGGCGTACTAATATTTAACTCTTGTGATGCTTTATTTATACTATTATATTCAGCTACTCTAATAAAATCTTGTATATATTCAAAGTTCATTAGCTTCTCCTTTTAGTATTAACTATTAGTTAATACCCCTTTAAATGATTACTTATTCACACATACTTCCAGGTGTTTTATCTTTATATCAGAAAACAATATTTCGTGTTATAAATATTAACTTTTATAGGGTGGAATGATGATGAAAAAAGTATGGGTTTTAACCATTGGTATGTTTGCTTTAGGCATGGATGCATATATTGTAGCAGGATTAATTCCTGCCATAGGCGATAATTTTAATAAAAATAGTGCTGAAGTTGGACAAGGTGTTACAGTATTTACTTTATTCTTTGCTATTTCAGCACCCATTTTTTCTACTTTATTAGCAAAAAATGAAGTGAAAAATATATTAATATTAGCTATCAGTGTCTTCTCTTTAGCAAATTTAATTACTGCGTTAGCTCCTAACTATGCGATTTATATCATTTCAAGAGCAATAGCTGGATTGGGCGCAGGTATCTTTTCACCTATTGCGGTTAGCTCAAGTAGCCATCTAGTATCCAAAAAGCATAAAGGAAAAGCCATCGCATTTACAGTTGGTGGAATGAGTGTAGGAACAGTCGTGGGAGTGCCATTAGGTTTAGAAGTTTCAAAATATACGAATTGGCGCTTTTCCATATTAATAATAGTACTTATCGGTCTAATTGGCTTAATGAGTATATTAAAATACCTGCCAAGATTTAAAGTACAAGCACCACCTAATTTAAAATCACGCTTCAAATTATTTTTAGATAAACATGTATTAAGCGTTGTATTCGTAACATTATGCGCTGCCATTGCGAGTCTGGGATTGTATACTTATTTAGCTGATATAATCAAAGAAAGTGGTAACACAGAATATCTTACATGCTACTTAACTGCATGGGATGTAGGTGGATTAATAGGAAGTTTTGGAATCGGATTTTTAATTGATAAATTTAAAAATCCTGCCGTCTTAATGCTTATTATTTTATTTGCGTTAGCCTTAAGCTTCGCATTACTTAACGTTACAATTCAAGTACCTTTTTTAAATTTTATACCTTTTATTTTATGGGGTGCTATGGGTTGGGCAACACAGGCGCCTCAACAACATATATTATTACAAAATCATGCTAATCATGGTGGTGCCGCCGTTGCACTAAATAGCTCCATCAACTATTTAGGTAGTGCATTGGGTTCAGCTCTAGGTGGGATAATTCTACTTAAATTTATTAATACAAATATGCTTATTTATAGCGCTATTATCATTACTGTTATTGGTATCATGTTACAGATAATGAATATTACGATTGATAGAAAAAATAATTAATTTGGTATTTTTTACTATCATGTTTTAAATAGTGTATGAACATGATAAAGACCGAGCCCGATAACTAGTGTGAATAGTTATCGGGCTCTTGCTGAGTAATCAAAAATATACTTTTGATTATCTATATCTACAATGGGACCTCGATTAATAATCATTAATTTTTGGGAACCTTATCTTAGATATATGATACTTCCTATTGTTTTCACTTTATTTCACCTGTCTTTCTATATTTTTAATTTTGGCATGAACTTTTCTATCAGAAATTGAAGCCATATTCATAAATGAAAATACAAAAAAATACCTAACCAACATATATAAATCCATATATTTTGTATATTCTCAATAACCATCATATAAAATAGCCCAACTATTAAATATATAGAAATCAAATAACAAAACACCACCAGTACCATATTTTTGAATGATGGAATCAACATTACTTTTTGTGTGCTATTTTTATTAAATGCTGGATGATTCAACTTCTTTCTTATAGATAAACGTAGTGCTATCACACCGACAAATCCAATTAAAAATAGCACAAACATCCATATTTGACTAATATTAATATTCATTAAGCCAATAAAACTTCTTAATAATACACTGATAGTAACACCAATTCCAGCAGCTATTAAACCTTGATTGCTCTGATTTTGGTTATTAAATATATTTAAATTATTAAACTCTTTGTAACTCAGTTCTGTATATTTAATAGGTATAAACCAATTCAACATAGGGCATAAATATGAATACCAATTTTGTTCTAAATCGATCATTAAATATCTATTATCTTTTTGAATGATTTTATATCTAGGATTTTTATATATCGTATATACATTTTCCATTTATTCTTAGCAACTCCATACACCTTTTTGTTTATATCATACTATACATTCAACTTTGCAACAGAACTATCGACACCATAATCATTTGTGCAATAAAATAATTCTAAATTCAAGATAATTCACTCCAACATAAAAAAAGAGGGAGCGGAACAGCATTCATTATGAATTCGTCGTCCCGTCCCGGCAAGGTGACTAGGATTGAATAAAGCTTAGTATAAGCGTATTTTCAATCCAGTCAACTACTGTCAATATTTAGTTCATAGCTTAAAACATAATTATGTCCTAGGCTCTTTCCGTTCGGACTTACCAGCCAGATTGGGATTAGAGCCTTTTTTATTATTTAAAAAAACATATAAAATTAAACCTACTAGGCCAGCGACTAGCATGCCACATATTCTTGGTATCCATATGCTTTGCATAATATTGTCTAAAATACTTGTTGTCAAAGAATCTAAAACTGCACTAAGCATAAATAATATAAATCAATTAAACGTATTCATTTAAATGTCCCCTTAACCGTATTATTTTAATAAGTTTTTCTTAAACACTTTGTGAATATCCATATTTTCATCTACGAGTGATTACAAGCTATAAATCCTCCAGCATAAAGTGTCCTAATACCTCATTCAATGGGACCACTAACACCTAGAGCTATCATCGCTCTTATTGTAGCAACAGTATGCGCAAAATTTCCACTTATTACTGCCGAATGTGATACCTAAAAAACTCCCTATAACTGTAATTAGTCTTGAAGCATTTAACATTAAAATACCTTAAAAATATTAATAAATTTCAGTTTTAACATACTAAAATTATGAAATTGTTGCAAAATTGAAATAAATTAAAATCGTAAAAAATTGGCATAATTTTAATAAGTATAGTAATTTGAAAGTGATTATAATCAATAAATTTGGAGTTGATATTTTTCTCTGACACTTTTGCAAAATAAAATTATAGAAAAAGGAGGAGGAATCGCTCGTGTCTTCTAATTTTGTTATTGTAATAATTACAATACTAATGATTGTGTGTATTGATGCGATTTTTTACTATGTATCTAAAATAAAACATGCACCTAAAAAAATATTAATAACCATGGTCGCTTTTTTTGTCTCGATATTCTTAGTTTTCTTATTTATAATAGCGATACTTGAAATTGGAGCGATGGTTGATACAGGTCAATTATTTGTATAAGAAAAGGAGAGATAGCAATGAAAAAACGCATATTTTTATGTTTAATCTTTTTGCTCCCCATTGATTTCATCACTATTGCACTAGACTACCATTTCCAAGTAGGGTTGCTTTATGTTTACATACCTGCACTCATATTACCTGTTATTCTTACTTTCTGTTTTAAATGGGAAAAAGACTTTCGGCTCATATTATCAATGAAAGTATGCAGATTTATTATTTCATGGGGACTTGCTAAAATATTTATCGATTTCATGAAGTCTGCAGAGTATTATGAAATGTTTGATGGTGCAGGTGCGATAATTAGCCTAGTAATTGGAGAAGAAATAATTTTTATTATCGCAATAACTGTGTTTTTGTTAAGTAAGGAAATTAAAAAGTTATTTATCACACAATAAATTTTTCATAAGAACTCAAAAACGCATCGTTTTATACTTATTAAGCCTCACATAAACAGCATATAAAGTTGAAATCCGATTTAAGAAGATAAACAAAAGGAAATCGGCATTCCATAAATCCGATTTCCTTAAGCGTATTTACAATGGTCATTGTTGTATATTTTTTAATTTATTGACCAGCATTTCTCTATATCAATTATTTATAGCATCTTTTCTTTAATGTAATCATAGTTACCTTCAAATTTTTCTAATGTTTTATTTTTTAATAAGTAAGTTGTATTAAATAACTTATTAAGGAAATATCTATCATGTGAAACTGTAATGATGGTTCCATTGAAGTCTAATAAAGCATCTTCTATGATTTCTTTGGCGTCTATATCCAAATGGTTTGTTGGTTCGTCTAAAACAAGTAAATTATAATCCGTGTTTACGAGTTGTGCCCATCTTAATCTTATTTTTTCTCCTCCGCTTAACTCATTAACTTTTTTAAATACATCTTTACCATAAAACATAAAATGAGCTAAAATATGTCTCGCTTGGTCTTCTGATACATTGACTTTTTTACGAAATGTGTGTAACAAAGTATCATTGCCATCCCTTTCAAATTCATGCTGTGAAAGATAACCAATTTTTAAATTACTTGCCGTTTTAATTGAACCTTTATCTATTGAAGTCAGCCCTAAAATTATTTTTAATAATGTTGTTTTTCCAGTACCATTATCTCCTATAATAGCAACATGTTCGCCTCTTCTGATTAACATATTTACGTTTCTAAATAATACATCATCATATGCTTTAGTAACATTTTCCATTTCAATCACTCTATTCGAGACGTTCATGCCTTCTTCTAGTGTTATATGCATCTTTTTTGAATCTAAAAGCGGTTTTTCTAAGCGTTGAATGCGATTTAAAGCTTTTTCCATACTTTTAGCTCGGCGAAACATTGCAGCATTAGGTGGCTTCGCTTGACTAGCCCATGTTCTTAATTGTTTGATTGATTCTTTCATTTTCTTTATTTTCTTTTGTTGCGTTTTATAGGCTTCGAATTCAATCAACAATCTTTTGTCTCTTTCTTCAACAAAATATGAATAATTTCCATTATAAAAATGAAGCTTTTTTTGATCTATTTCTATAATTTGATTAACTGTTTCATCTAAAAAGTAACGATCATGTGACACGATCACCGTAGCACTATCATTATTTTTTATATAGCTAGCCAACCATTCTATAGATTTAACATCGAGGTGATTTGTTGGCTCATCTAAAAGAAGCAAATCCGTAGGCTTAATTAACATCTGTGCTATACCTACTTTAGTACGTTCTCCCCCTGATAAATCTCCCCACTTTGCTTTAAGTAAATGCGCGATATTTAAACCGTGAGTAACTTTACGTATTTTAGCATCTATCTCATACCCGCCATTTTCTTCATAATATGTCTGCAATTCACCATAGCGCGCCACTAATGAATTTATATTTTCTCTTTCTTCAATCATTTTAGTTTCAATTGTTTCCAGCTGTTTTGATATCGTATCTAATTCTTTAAATACAGATTTTATACATTGATAAACACTTTCACTTTTTTCATAATCAGGTATTTGATTTAAGTAACCTATCTTAATATCCTTCTTCCAACTAATCACACCAGTCGAAGGTCTTTCCATGCCAGAAAGTAGTTTTAATAAAGTGGTCTTCCCTTCACCATTACGACCTACTAATCCTAAAGTATCACCTGAATTAAGTGTTATTTTAATATGATCGAATAATATATCTTCCGTATATTTTTTAGAAATATTCGATGCATTTAGTATATTCATTTTTCTTCCTCCAATTTATCTATAAGGAAGAAATATATTGTGTCAGTTCCTTATAGATTGATCATTAACTTCAAAATAGACAGACTCCGCCAATTTTGTAATTAAGATCGAAAATTTGTTGCGTATGATTTGTAAATATCTGCAACAATGAACTATAAGAAACATTTAGACACCTCCTCAAATGTAATTTATAAACATTTTACAATAAAAAAGGATTCACTTAAAGCGTATGCAGAGCATGATTATTAGTATGCTTATTTCGAAGATTTCTTTTCAATATTTTTTAAGGAAAATATCATTAATTAAATATTAATCAGCTTTATTACCTTAGTTCATCAATTGATATATCCAATCTGCGACATAAGTTTCTGTAAATGCAGCAAGTATAATTAATGGTAAGGTGAAAATAAAATATATTTTAATAACTTTAAATAGACTCTTTTTAAAAGGATAATTGTCTTTCTTCTTTTTTCTAAACAGATTGGTTACTTTTCTTACAATGGCTTTGTTTAACATATATAAGCCACTTGCAAGAATACAATATGCCATGATTTCAAGCGTATAGTGTGGTATGTATGCAATGATTGCGGTAAATGCTTTGTGTAAATCAAAATTAAGAAAAATTCCAAACATGATTCCTGGTATAATAACTGAGATAACAATGTTTAACATATAAAGAAATGGTATCGGTATAAGTGCTAATATAAACATTTGAACTGGCACGAAACAACCATTATTTACTATAAAATGCCAAACTTTACTTAGCCCTTGGGGGTTACTACTTATATTCGTAGATGAATTCCCTAAATGTTTGACATCATTAATTGCAGGATGACAGAAATACGTAATGACTGTCGTTATCATCAATATAATTGTAGCTAAAGCGAATACTTTCAGTGCATGTTTATATACATTTTTATCTATTGATTTTATCAAAGTATCTCCTCCTATATTTATCATATTATCAAACACTCTAAAATTTTAAACTATTTAAAAACCAAAACAAAGTAAAATATTGTAACGTTGATTAATGTCATTATCCTGCTTTTTTAATTGCATGTGTTAAGCAAATTAAGTTTATCGATTATTGAACGAAATTAATCAACAACATATAACTTATTTTATAAAAGCCATTATTTTCAAAACATTACAACAAGCCAAGCAAATTGGAGTGGGGCCCCAACAAAATGGCTTTCCAAAAGAAAGGCAACGGACAAAGCAAGTTGGGGTGGGGCCCCAACAAAGAGAATTTCGATAAGAAATTCACCAAACAAAGCAAGTTGGGGTGACTAAGACAGTATCATAGACACACGAAACCATATCATGCGAAGTACTATAAACAAAAAAGCCAGTAAATGCATTTACAAAAACGCATCTACTGGCTCATTTTTCTAGGATTAATATCCCAGCCTGTGCTCATTTGATTTAAGCCTTTACTTTAATATGACTCATTTTACCGGAAGTTTCTGAATTACTATAGAGTAGTTGATCAAATGATAAAATAATAGCTAACATGATAATCAATACATTAGAATTGAGATGGGGCTCCCCCATTGAACCAAAAATTTTGAAGCTTAAGAATACGAAACTCACAACTGCAATAACATATAAAATAATACTTATCACCATTGTGAATATCTCTGGAAAGATATAAGCACGTTTCTCAGTTTCTATTTGTTCAATGTTTAATCTTTTTCTTTTTCGCTTATCTATTAGCCATTTTATAATAAATATTAAAACCATCAATGCAATGATAATAAGCGGAGGATAATGTTTTAGAAAAAAATTGTCGACCACATTGGCTCTATAGTAAATGAACAATATCACGATGCCAATTAATGTTATCATCATATTTTTGACTTTGCTTTCCACCGATTGTTGTACTGTTGTTAAACTAAAGTATGCGTCGTCACTGATTTCCATTAAACGATGCGGGAGAAGGTAATTCAATAATGGAAAAATGTAAGTTAATTTATTTCGATTAAGATCAATGACATAGTGCTTTTCTCCATCATGAATAATTTTATATTTGCTATTATTTTTAATTGAATCGATGGTTACATGCTTCATAACGAATCATTCCCTTTCCATTGAATTACGTTTGTATCATCAGTCTTGCAAGTATTTTAAACTTTTCAATTCATAGTCATTTCATATTATATAATAATTTCCCTAATATTTATCATATAAATTGATTTTTTTGTAAAATTTTAAGCTTTTCATGCATAGCTCACATTAAAAAAACCAAATGAACACCGTCTTATGTATACATAGACGATAGTCATTTGGCTTCTCCGTATTTATTCTGGTCGAACGTTGCGCTTCATTTTCACGTATTGAGAAATACTGTATAATGCAATGCCAATCCAGATAAAGATAAATGTAATAAATTGATGAATATCAAATGGTTCTTTGAAGACAAAGATGCCCAGTAAGAAAATAATAGTTGGGCTAACATACTGAATAAATCCTGTTAACGATAATGGTATGCGACGCGCACCTGCTGAGAACAAGATTAATGGCACTGCTGTTACCGCACCTGAGAATAGCAACCAGAATGATGCCATATTGATACCTACTGAAGTATGGTGTATTTGCCATAAGTAAATGATATAAATGAGTCCTGCTGGTGCTGTCACAATACATTCAATGGCAATACCCGTCATAGCATCTACACGAACTAATTTTTTCAATAAGCCGTAAATGCCAAATGAGAAAGCCAACATGAGTGAAATCATTGGAAATTCCCCTACTCGAATGGTCATATAAAGCACACCAATTGCGGCAAATACAATGGCTAATGACTCAAATTTATTAAACCTTTCTTTTAGAAAAATAAATGCCAATAAAATACTTACGAGTGGGTTGATATAATAACCTAAACTGGTTTGTAGCACATGTCCATTTGACACAGCCCAAATAAATGTCCCCCAATTAAGCGTAATAACATAACCAGCGACAATAATGGCAATAAGCTGTATCGGTGTCGCAAATAAGTGTGTTAAATCACGTTTAAATGCAGTACTTTGTTTGAGTATGTAAATCATGATAATCATAAAGATCATTGATAAGATAATTCGATACGCTAGAATTTCAAAAGCGCTGATATTGCCAATGAGCCTCCAATAAATAGGTAAAATTCCCCATAATAAATGCGCACCTAACGCAAACAGTACGCCTTTTTTAAATTCAATATTGGAATTCATAACTAAACCTCCTAACACAATTCCCCTGGAAATAAGTCTCAATAATATTATGTTATCAATAGTTATGACATTTTAGTATACTTCCTGCTCAAAAAATTAAAATTTGTCATACTATGCAACTATGATTAGGTCATGTCATCTTTATACTGACATTAAAATCGCATGGTCAATCAATGACATATGAATATTCAATATTTTAGCAACACACTAGATAGAACAAGCCCTGGGGCCTCAACAAAAAGAATTTCAATAAGAAATTCCACAAGCACAGCAAGTTGGGGTGGGGCCCCAACAAAGAGGCTTTCGAAAAAAAAGCCAACATACAACGCAAGTTGGGGGGCCTCAACAAAGAGGCTTTCAATAAGAAATTCCACAAGCAAAGAAAAATTGGCTAAACCAGTTTTTTCTAGCAACGTAAACCGACCCTTAAGCAAGCGAACCAATCATCATAAGCATTGAATTATAAAGGAAGCACAAAGACGATTTTTAATGTCAAATCATCTTTGTGCTATTATTTTGATATTTATGTTCTAGCCTATAATAAATCATGTATCCTAATGATAAATTTTATTGCCGGCTGCTTGGAATTCTTTCGCTTTTTCTTTCATACCTGCTAGCTGTTCTTTATATGAATCACGAATATCATGTGATAATTTCATTGAACAGAATTTAGGACCACACATACTACAGAAGTGTGCAATTTTCGCAGATTCTGATGGCAACGTTTCATCATGGAATTCTCTTGCGCGATCTGGATCTAATGACAAATTGAATTGGTCTATCCAACGAAATTCGAATCGCGCTTTACTAATTGCATCATCACGCACAGTAGCACCTGGTAATCCTTTTGCTAAATCTGCGGCATGGGCTGCTATTTTATAAGTAACTACGCCGTCTCTCACATCATCTTTATTTGGTAAGCCAAGATGCTCTTTCGGTGTAACGTAACATAACATTGCTGTGCCATGACTTGCGATTTGAGCCGCACCAATTGCCGATGTAATATGGTCATACGCTGGCGCGATATCTGTAACTAATGGTCCTAATGTGTAGAACGGTGCTTCCTTACAATAGAAATCTGCTAAGTCTTGGTTCTCTTTAATCTTATGCATTGGAATATGTCCGGGACCTTCAATCATAACTTGAACATCATGTTTCCATGCAATTTCAGTTAGCTCTCCTAATGTTTTTAACTCTGAAATTTGACTTTCATCATTGGCATCATAAATGGAACCTGGGCGCAAACCATCTCCGAGTGAAATTGCCACATCATATTGATTTAAAATTTTACAAATATCTTCAAAATGCGTGTATAAGAAGCTTTCTTCGTGATGTGCCAGACACCATTGTGCAATGATTGAACCGCCGCGTGAGACAATGCCGGTTAAGCGATCGACAGTTAACGGAATATAGTGTAATAGCAAGCCAGCATGAATGGTAAAGTAATCAACACCTTGCTCCGCTTGTTCAATAAGTGTATCGCGATATACTTCCCAAGTTAAATCTTCCGCCACGCCATTCACTTTTTCTAGAGCTTGATAAATGGGTACAGTCCCAACCGGAACTGGTGAATTACGAATCAAATATTCCCGTGTTGAATGTATATTTTTACCGGTTGATAAATCCATCATCGTATCTGTCCCCCAATGAATTGCCCAAACGAGCTTTTCAATTTCTGCTTCTATCGATGATGACACGACCGAATTACCGATATTGGCATTGACTTTAACGGCAAAGTTTTTCCCGATAATCATCGGTTCTGATTCTGGATGATTAACATTATTAGGAATACTGGCACGTCCTCTAGCGATTTCATCTCTGACAAATTCGGGTTCTACCTGTTCACGAACCGCAACAAATTTCATTTCTTTCGTGATGATGCCTTGTTTCGCATAATGCATTTGTGTCACATTTCCACCTTGTTTGGCACGCTTCGGTTGATATTGAAAAGGATGTGCCACATAATTTTTATGGCCTTCCTTTTTAAAACCGTTATCGATAGATTGTATTTTTCGTCCTTTATAGCTTTCAACATCTTGTCGTGCATCAATCCATGACTTTCTAAGCTGAGGAATACCACTGTCAATGTTCACATCATAGTTATCGTCATGATAAGGTCCAGCAGTGTCATAGACGGTAATAGGATCGTTGTGAAATGCATCGTTCTCTAATTGCGTATCCGATAATTCAATTTGACGAAA
The DNA here is from genome assembly GCF_001836955.1 of Staphylococcus sp. HMSC063A07. Lineage (NCBI taxonomy): Bacteria > Bacillati > Bacillota > Bacilli > Caryophanales > Staphylococcaceae > Staphylococcus > Staphylococcus sp. HMSC063A07. The sequence goes on along the minus strand of NZ_KV830916.1, from coordinate 27,222 downwards.
TGGCACTGCAATATCGTCATCACTTCCCTTTTTAAAAATACGTTTGCTTGCCGGAAAATTCTTTTTAAAACGAATCATTTCTTGTTTCATATAAACAGCCTCCTAGATGCTAGACGTGTTTAATATTACTTTGAGAGAAATCCACACAAAAAAGCATTCAGCCTAATACTGAATGCATAAGAAAATAAGCGAATTTATACAAAAAACATATATGTATCAGATAATAGCCAATATCTTTAAAATATTGGTATTTTAACTTGAGTTAACGATATGCCCTATATCTATAACTAACTCTCGTGTTTACTGTACAATCTGTTCTGGCAAAAAGTAAGCAACAGACTACGAGTGAAACACATGCTTAAATAAACTGATAAACATGATGATGTTTTCATTCTTTAGTATAAATGGCTCACTTGCTTCCCTACGCTAGTATTATCTAGATCAGGTTAAAAGGGTTGGAGAAATTCTCCTTTCAGCAAATCAAAGCACCCCTAGCAGATGATATTATGTTGCAGGTATAATTATACCAAACGTGTCATTTTCCTTCAAACCGCTATAAAATAGCACATTTATCTTAGATTATTAAGTTGATAGTGATTCTATGGTCATCAATGTCGTCGTATCCCTCAATCTGTCAATGTGATAATTTTATTATCTATTGTTTGAAAGCATTCGTATCATTGCCTTGATAACTATTTAGATAGACAATTTGTAATCATCAGAAATCAATTCATTCTAAATAAAAAGAAGCCCCACTTCTACTTTGCTAAGCGGGGGTTCTTTTTCAAAATGAAACATCTCTTGCACCTACAGCAACTTATGTTGTATCAATAATTGCTCTATATATGTGCCTTTTATTTTTTTCAAGAAAGCATTAAGGGCAACTTGTTTTAGTTTCTTTTGCTCGACCAGTTCAACCAAGCCTTTACCATCATTGAGTTCGTACATCGCGTCCATTAAGACACGCAAATCAAATTCTGTCGCAACAACTTCTGGAACACCTCGATCTATGTTCAACAATTGATATACGGCTTCCATGGCAGTTCTTACTGAATATTCTGTAGTAAAGACGGTATCTCTCTCTGTTTCTGCAAAATTACCAATAAATGCTAAATTGCGTGATTGATGTGGCACAACAAGTGGTCTATCACCTATGGCTCTTGGCATAAAATATGAGCAAATATAAGGCATATAAACTGGTATGCTATTACATTGGTTTTGAGCAAGATCTTTAATTTGATTAGTAGGCACACCCATATGATATAACCATTCCTGGCAAATTTCGTTACCACTACATTCCACAATCGGCTTGTTGATATAATCCCCTTTGACATTAGAATAGAGTGCATAAATCCATACACTCACCTCATCTTTAGGTTGTGCTTTAAATTGTTGTTGGCGATTAACAGTAAAACTCATTTGCCATGCCGAATCATTAACCGTAATAATACCTCCAGTTACCGTCTTGCCGGCAAGGGGATCTCTCTTGCATATGCTTTCGATAGTATCAATGATTCTCTTATTATTTGTCGTTGCAGTTGCTGACACAAACCAACTTTTTTCAGGTAAATCTTGATAGAACTTTTCAGGGTGACCAAACTCAGGGCTTTGTTTAGCAAGATTACGCCATAAGTTCCAACTGCCTCCTGTGACTTTCGTAGGAGGTGCTGGGGTTTCATTATCTCCATAAGTTGAGCTTTCAGTAATACTACCATTTGTCACAAAGACGAGGTCATTCGGCGTCAATAGCATTGTCTCCTCTTTGCCTTGACGTTTAAGTTTCATTTCGCGAGCAACCTTCTCTGTCGTTGTAACATCTACTTTAATATCAAGTACTTGAACATCATATTCAAACTGTACACCATGGGATTCTAGATAGGCAATCATAGGCAATACTAGTGATTCATATTGATTATATTTTGTAAACTTAAGGGCACTGAAATCTGCTAATCCACCAATGTGATGCACAAAGCGCATTAAATAGCGGCGCATTTCCATCGCAGAATGCCATGGTTCAAAGGCGAACATCGTCTTCCAATAAATCCAAAAGTTCGAATTCATAAAATCTTTTGAAAAGACCTCAGAAATCATCACATCATTTAAATCTTCTTCTGTCATCAAGCATAAATCTATCATTTCTTTGATTGCTTGTTTCGTTAAAGTGAAGTCACCATCCGTTGGTAACTGATGACCTCTTTTTTCAATCACACGGCATCTTGAGTAATTGGGATCTTCTTTATTTAACCAATAAAACTCATCTAATACAGAAGCCCCCTCTACTTCAAGTGATGGAATAGATCTAAATAAATCCCATAGACATTCGAAATGATTCTCCATTTCTCTTCCGCCACGTACGACATAGCCTTTCATAGGAAGTTCATCTCCATCTAAACTTCCACCAGGTTTAGCTAATTCTTCTAACACATGGATTTTTGCCCCATCCATTTGCCCGTCTCTAACTAAGAAACATGCAGCTGCTAAAGATGCTAATCCTGATCCAATTAAATAAGCTGACTTTTGTTCTACGTTTTCAGGTTTTTTTGGTCGCGCAAACGCTTCATAATTTCCATTACTATAGTACATTGATATCACTTCCAAAATTTGTCATATTTTTTAATTTTCAAGATGAAAAGTAGTAAACTATAAGTAATTATTCAGAAAATAAATCTACCCTTCTCTTATATTATAAATAGATGAAGGTCTATTATTGTGAGGCATTTATATGTGTCTGTAACTTAAGCGACATTTACGAAAAATTGTCCTATATCGTATTGGGAGTGAATATAATGAATAAACAAGATTTACGTGTGCAAAAAACACATCAAGCACTCATGACAGCTTTTCATCAACTGCTAAAAACAAAGACTTTTGAACAAATCACGATTCAGGATTTATGTCATAAAGCAAATATTAGACGGTCAACCTTTTATCGCCACTTTAATGATAAATACCATTTACTTAATCATGTCGTCGGGATTTTGATTGACCATTTCAGAGAACTGTACTTACCTGAAATTAATCCAGATAACCCAAGACAATTTTTTGAAAAGCTAATGACTGATATTTTAACATTTATTCATCATCATAAAGATACGGTTCGTAGCGTTATTACTTTAAATTTTTACGAAGAAGTTTATAACATTTTTTATGATCAAATCTACGCAGCAGTAAAGAAGCAAATCGATTTTGATAAACAAAATGGTCAATTTTATGTAGACGTCACGATTTATAGTGAGTTTTTAACGGGTGGTATTTTAAGTGTTATTACAAATTGGATTCAACATGGTCAACAACAACCTATCGATAAAGTAGTAAATGAAATTGTAACAATTATTTGTGGTGCTAGAGAAATCCATTTGAAGAAATTGAAATAACGTAAAAAAATTTTTAATCCCCAATAGAGACAGACTCAGTAGAATTTGTCTTTATTGGGGATACATTATAACCATTTCATTATGAATAACATGTTTTATTTTTAAAGGTTAATTTATGAATCATTTTTTGTCAGCTTCCATAGTCGGTTAATTCATTTCTGGTATAAGCGTGCATTTTTTGAACATTCACTTTACGCTTCTTGCATGTTTTTGCATCACTTAATTTTCATTTGACATTTTTCCCGCAAACAACACGAGCCACGTGGCAAAAATAAATGGTGCCGTTAATATAGGTAATCCAACTGGCGTAAGCAACGTTGCTAGGGCACCATGCATCACAATCGTTAACAGCAATCCTGTGATAACTGCAATATACTTATTCAATTTAGTCATGAATGTTGCACCTAAAGCAATCCCTGTAAGGACAGCATTATATCCATATAAACCATTTGCGATGGTTGGATAATCTCCACCTAATAATGCAATACATGCAACTGCAAATATACTTGAAATTAGCGCATATACTCCATCTTTAATTGAACCTAAAAAGATACCAATCAATATCAATACACTACCACCAATAGATGTCACTAAGAAAATTTCACTAAAATTCGTCGTTATGCCACTTAACCAACTTATATGATGGTGGCTAATCACTGGATGTTTAACATGTAGTGGTAAAATATCAACAGTAACACTTAATGTTGAAAACTGAGTCGTCATTGCTAGGATTAACCAAGTCATTAAGACAAATGGAAAGGTTAACATAGGAACGCCATAAGACTTTAAAAATTCACGTGTAGCAGCACCTAGTGGCAACGTTAAAATAACACTAATAACTAAAACAATCCAAGCGATAGTGGTTGATTGTAAGAATAACGCCAGTCCAATCGCTGTTAGTACTGAGTTATAACCTGCTAATCCATTGTGAATTTCCTCGGCACTATAATTAAAATATGGTGCCAACAAAACTGACAATGCACTGCCTAATACTGCAGCTAAACCCAATTCCCAATCCGCCACAAATAATCCAATCAAAATAAATAATCCAGTCCATTTACTATTAATCAAGACAACTTGAGCAATGTTCTTCAAAAACACATCTATTTTTTCCACAAACTCACCTTACTTATAAATTTTTGAGATAATACAAATTTTAGCATTTTAATGCTGTGAAAAAAATATTTTTGTATTAGTTATAATTTTATAACAGCAATTTGATGTATAAAAATTTATTAAAAATAGTAAAATACTTGTTAAACTCCTTTAGTAGTTCTAATATGGTTTATGCACTTAAATTTAAATTTAGAAAGAAGGAATTGATTTGCACTTTACACAGCGTGAGCAAGATAAATTAATGATAGTTGTTGCCGCAGAAGTAGCAAGACGCCGTAAAGCACGAGGCTTGAAGCTTAATCACCCTGAAGCACTTGCCCTGATTAGTGATGAATTATTAGAAGGGGCTCGGGATGGCAAAACAGTAGCTGACCTTATGAGTTATGGTAAAACAATTCTAAATGAAGAGGATGTTATGGATGGCGTAGCAAGTATGATAACTGAGCTTGAAATAGAAGCGACGTTCCCAGACGGCACGAAACTTATCACTGTCCATCACCCTATTGTATAAGGAGGCAAATTTATGATTCCTGGAGAAATTAAAGTCAAAAACACTGATATAGAAATTAATCAAGGTCATCCAGAAACTGTTCTTACAGTTAAAAATACTGGTGATCGTCCTATCCAAGTTGGTTCTCACTTTCACTTTTATGAAGCAAATAAAGCTTTAAAATTTGAACGTGAAAAAGCTTATGGCAAACATTTAGACATTCCAGCAGGTGCAGCCGTTCGGTTTGAACCAGGTGACGAAAAAAAAGTACAACTTGTTGAATATGCTGGTCATCGTAATATCTATGGTTTCAGAGGTATGGTCAATGGCAAAATTGATGAAACACGCGTCTATCGCCCTACTGGTGAGCATGATAGCTATGCTGGTGTCTTCAATGACCAAGGTGAAGAAAACCTTAATAAAAAAGGAGGACAAGATTAATGAGCTTTAAAATGACGCAATCTCAATATACAAGCTTGTACGGACCAACTGTAGGTGACTCAGTACGACTTGGTGATACTAATTTATTTGCACAAGTTGAAAAAGATTATGCCAATTATGGTGATGAAGCGACATTTGGTGGCGGTAAATCTATCCGTGATGGCATGGCACAAAACCCAAACGTCACTCGAGATGATCGCAAAGTGGCTGATTTAGTGCTAACGAACGCCCTTATCATTGATTACGATAAAGTTGTAAAAGCAGATATTGGCGTTAAAAATGGCTATATTATGGGTATTGGTAAAGCCGGTAACCCTGATATTATGGACAATGTAGACATTATTATTGGTGCAACCACAGATATCATCGCTGCTGAAGGTAAAATCGTAACTGCAGGTGGCATTGATACACACGTGCACTTTATTAATCCTGAACAAGCTGAAGTTGCACTTGAAAGTGGTATTACAACACACATTGGTGGTGGCACAGGTGCTTCTGAAGGAACGAAAGCAACAACAGTGACACCAGGTCCTTGGCATATCCATCGCATGTTAGAAGTAGCTGAAGCGCTACCAATTAATGTCGGGTTCACTGGCAAAGGTCAAGCAGTCAATCATACAGCTTTAATTGAACAAATACATGCTGGTGCCATTGGCCTCAAAGTACATGAAGACTGGGGAGCAACACCTTCAGCATTGCGTCACGCATTAGATGTTGCAGATGAATTTGATGTACAAATTGCTTTACATGCTGACACCTTAAATGAAGCTGGCTTCATGGAAGATACAATGGCAGCCGTTAAAGATCGTGTACTTCATATGTACCATACTGAAGGTGCTGGTGGTGGACATGCACCCGACTTAATCAAATCCGCATCATATCCAAACATTTTACCGTCCTCTACGAATCCTACATTACCATATACACAAAATACAGTTGATGAACATTTAGACATGGTCATGATTACACACCATTTAAACGCTTCAATTCCAGAAGACATTGCATTTGCTGATTCCCGTATTAGAAAAGAAACCATTGCTGCCGAAGATGTCCTTCAAGACATGGGTGTCTTCAGTATGATTAGCTCTGATTCTCAAGCGATGGGACGTGTGGGCGAAGTGATTATACGAACTTGGCAAGTCGCACATCGTATGAAAGAACAACGCGGTGGTTTAGAAGGCGATACAGAATATAACGACAATCATCGTATTAAACGTTATATCGCAAAATACACAATTAACCCTGCCATTACACATGGTATTTCTGATTATGTGGGTTCAATCGAAAGTGGAAAATTAGCTGATTTAGTCATGTGGGATCCTATCTTCTTTGGCGTTAAACCTGAGCTTGTAGTTAAAGGTGGTTTAATCAATTCTGCTGTCAACGGTGATGCCAATGGTTCTATACCAACATCAGAACCTCAAAAATATCGTAAAATGTATGGCCAATATGGTACAAACATACAACATACAGCCATTACATTTGTTTCTACCACGGCTTATGAAAATGGTATTTATAATCTGCTTAACTTGAAACGTATGGTACGTCCAGTACATGGTATACGTAACTTATCCAAAAAAGATATGAAGCATAACCACGCAACACCAAAATTAGACGTAGATCCACAAACATACGAAGTATTTGTTGACGGTGAAAAAATTACAAGTGAAGCTGCGACTGAATTACCACTAACTCAAAGATACTTCTTATTCTAGGAGGATATGTTAATGATTATTGAAGAAATACAAGGCAATATTGCTAATCTTACTGCAGAAGAAAAAAGTAAACATATTGAAAAAGTGTACCTTGAAAATTCAGACTTGGTTAAACGTATTCAACGCGTGACAACAGATCATGACACTGAACTTGGTATTCGTTTAAGACAGCCTATCGATCTACAATATGGCGATATTTTATATCAAGATGAGACGAATATGATTGTCGTAGATGTTAACTCGGAAGACTTACTTGTTATTCAACCACGCACATTACAAGAAATGGGAGACATTGCGCATCAACTCGGTAATCGTCACCTACCAGCACAATTTACTGAAACTGAAATGCTTGTCCAATATGACTATTTAGTAGAAGACTTACTTAAAACATTAGGTATCCCCTATAGTCATGAAGATCGAAAAGTAAATAAAGCATTTAGACATATAGGACATTCGCATGATTGATCATTCACATTTAAGACTATTCCAGTTTTGTGATTCACAGTTTCCAACAGGTGCGTTCAGTCATTCATTTGGGCTTGAAACTTATATTCAACGCGATGCAGTTAAAGATGCTGCAACATTTAAAGCATGGTTACAATTATTCTTAGATGAACAATTGACTTATTCAGATGGCTTAGCTATGCGCCTCGTTTATCAAGCTTTGGAAGATGGAGATACCGAGAAACTATTAAAAGTCGATCGCTTAATCTTTGTACAAAGTCTCCCTCGCGAAACACGCGTAGGCGCCAAACAAATGGGTACGCGCATGGCGAAATTAGCCAATGAGCTTTATGACAGTGAATGGATGGCTTGGTATCTTAAGCAAATGGCTGAGATGCAAGCTAAGTTGCATCCAGCTATCTGTTTCACCATATTAGGACATTATTTAGGTGTAAATATCGAAACAATTATTGATTATTATCTTTATCAAAATGTTTCCAGTTTGACTCAAAATGCAGTCCGTGCCATTCCACTTGGCCAAACAACGGGTCAACAAGTTGTGAAAGACTTGATTCCTTATATCGAACATACGCGACAACATATTTTCACATTAAATGAGGAAGATTTCGGTATTACAGCACCGGGTCTAGAGTTGAACCAAATGGAGCATGAAAATGTTAATGTGAGAATTTTTATTTCTTAGGAGGTTATAAGTTATGGCAAATCCAATTAAAATTGGTATTGGCGGTCCTGTTGGTGCAGGTAAAACACAATTAGTTGAAAAAATAGTGCGCCGTCTGTCTAAAGATTTAAGTATCGGGGTTATTACTAATGACATTTATACGAAAGAAGACCAAAAAATATTAGTGAATACTGGCGTATTAGCTGAAGATAGAATTATTGGTGTTGAAACAGGCGGTTGCCCACATACAGCCATCCGTGAAGATGCTTCAATGAACTTTGCAGCCATTGATGAGTTGTTAGAACGCAATGAGGATATCGAGCTAATCTTCATCGAATCTGGCGGCGATAATTTAGCAGCAACATTTAGTCCTGAACTCGTTGATTTTTCTATTTACATTATTGATGTGGCCCAAGGTGAAAAGATTCCACGTAAAGGTGGACAAGGTATGATTAAATCTGACTACTTTGTAATTAATAAAACAGATTTAGCTGAATTTGTTGGCGCGTCTTTAGATCAAATGGCCGAAGATACAAAAACATTTCGTGGTAATCGACCTTTTACCTTTACAAATCTTAAAACCGATAATGGTTTAGATGATGTGATTGAATGGATTGAACGTGATGTATTACTTAAAGGATTAGCTTGATGGCTGATAAAGCAAAGCAAGACATCGAACCATCTTGGACAGGTCAGCTCGATTTAACTGTCTTTCATAATGGCAAGCGTTCGGTTGCACGCAATATCTTCTTTGAAAAGGCATTAAAAGTGATGCGCCCTGTCTATTTAAATCAATCTAAAATTCCCACGTTCTATATTGTTAATGTGGGTGGCGGCTATCTAGATGGCGATCGCTATCGCATGAATATTAATATTGATAACGGGGCAGCAGTCACGCTCACATCACAAGGTGCCACGAAAATATATAAAACATTAAGCGATCGCGTTGAACAGTATCAAACGTTTAACATTGCGCAAGATGGCTACATGGAATACGTTGCAGATCCTATTATCGCTTATGAAAATGCGAAGTTTTTCCAACATAACGTATTTAACTTAAAAGATAATGCCTCTATGTTTTATACAGATATATTAACACCTGGTTATTCAACAACTGACAAGAACTTTACGTATCATTATATGCATTTAATTAATGAAATCTATATAGATGAAGCATTAGTCACTTATGATAATTTACTCATGGATCCAAACAAAACCAATATGAATTCAATTGGTTATATGGAGCACTATACACATATAGGGTCAGCCTATTGTATTCACCCGAATATAACACAAAAGCTTATCGATGAGGTCTATGCCCAGATTAAAGATTTTACACAAACGTATGATTGTCGACTTGGTATTACACAATTGCCAACACACGGTTTTACCGTTCGCGTGCTCTCAAACATGACTCAAGACATTGAGACAATTCTATATAACGTTCAAGCTTATATCGCAGATAAATTATATCATCGTAAGCTAGATTTCTTAAGAAAATATTAAACTCAAGAACAAGCACCTTATCGTTGATATTATTTCTAACAATAAGGTGCTTGATTTTATGAATGGCGATGATTTATAATTTTCAGCTTATGTTTGCGATATAAACTTTTTAACAATTTAAAATAAGCGTGAGTCTAGGACATCATTATATTTTAGACTCTGATATTGGCAGTAGTTGACTTGGATTGAAAATACGCTGATACCAAGCTTTATCAATCCTAGTCAACCTTGGCGGGGCAGGACTACGAATTCATAATGAATTTTTCCCGTTCCCTGCTTATATCAATTCTATATCAATATAATCGAAAGAAGGTTAAATAATGAAAAAGCACATGTTGTTTTCACTTTCCATGTGTGCTGTACTCATCCTAAGTGGTTGTGGGTATCAACACCGTGATAATAAAGAAGTAACATTGTCACTACCACGAGAATTTAATCCTAATCAACTTGATGCACAAGGATTTGATGTACCTATGCCAGTGTATAGTGCAGTGTATCAATCGCTCGTAAAATATGGTGAAAATGGCAAAATAGAACCTGGACTAGCTAAATCATGGGACGTATTAAATGATGGTAAAGATTATACCTTTCATTTAAAACAGCATGTAAAATTTAATGACGGATCTAACTTTGATGCATCAGCAGTCAAATTTTCAATAGAAAGAGCCAAAGCAACTGATAAGACAGATCCTATGGAAACGTTGGATAAACTCAAATCCATTACTGTCAAAGATAAATATACTGTGGAGATTAAACTTAAAAAGCCTTCTAACCAAGTGTTACCAGAGCTTACCCAGATTAGACCACTGCGTGTAATGAGTCCGCATGCAGTTCAAGGCGGTAAAATAACTGGTAAATTTAAGAAAGCAATCGGCACTGGGCCTTTCAAAGTAGCCGGTTCGACAAATGAGACGGTGACGTTTAAACCCAATAAATATTATCGTAATGGCCATCCATTAGATTATCGTCTTACTTTTCAATCGATTGAAGATAGTGATTCACGACATCTAGCGATTGAAAGCCATTCCATTGACATTACTGGTGGCGCATTAGGTCAGATGACACCGCAACAAGTTAAGGAATCTTATCGTAACAAGCATTTAACCGTACATAAATATCCAAGCACTGAAACGCAATTTATGGGTTTCAATCCAACTAACAAAGTATTACAAAATAAAAAGATGCGCGAAGCAATAAGTAAGGCTATCAATGTCAATTATCTTTCTTCAAATAAAACGTTAAAAGGTTTATTCCAAAGTGGCGTGCAATATGTAAATAATGCTAATCAAAATGACCATACGTATGCCCCAGCTGAAGCGCAACGCTTGATTAAGCAATTAGGTTATACAAGAAATGGTGATGGTTACTTCGAAAAGGACGGTAAAGTACTTTCACTGAAACTCGCCCTTCAAACGGACGAATTTCCTGAATGGAAAATGAAAGCTGAAATCATGCAACAAGCATTGAAAAAAGCAGGCATTAAGTTGGATATTAATGTCTTAGATGCACAAACCTATTATGAAACATTGACGGTACGTAAAGACTTCGATCTTATCTATTATCGTAGTTATACGAATGGGTTGATGCCTTATAATTTCTTGAATGCACGTTTTAAACAAAATGGTAAACAGCCAGGGGCTTTTGCGGATAATCAGAAATTAACATCAATGATAGAACAATTTCCTACAATTATTAATACGCATCAACAGCAACAAGCCTTTAACCGATTGTCTAATTATATTGACAGCCAATATCTTGCTGTGCCTATCGCATACCCTAATGAAACATTTGTTACGAGTCCTAAGATTAAAGATTTCGACTTCTCTGGACAAACGGACGCACCTATAAACTTTGATAAATTGAAGGTGTCAAATCATGATTAATATCGTTAAACACATCATTAAACTAATGATTTATTTGCTCATTATTTCATTTATACTATTTATTCTGTTAGAAAACACAACCGGCAATCCGGCGATTCAATATTTACATGAACATGGTGTTGCTCAAATTACTCAAGAACGCATCAAGTTTGCGCAAGATAAACTTGGCTTGAGCCAAGCTTTGCCCGTTCGTTATGTTCAGTGGGTTGGCAATGCCTGTACTGGTAATTTAGGAACAAGCTTTAGCAATGGTGAACCCGTTACTGAACGAATTATCAAAGCAACTGCGCCAACACTTAAATTAATTTTAGGGTCAGCGATGATTCTATTTCCACTTGGTTATATTATTGGGTACATATGTGGGAATCATCCAAATCACCTATGGTCAAAAGTCACTACACGTATTGCTCAAATCATCACATCATTACCTGAATATTGGTTAGCGATTATCTTTATTTATTACTTTGGCGTAAAGTGGCACTTATTCCCTTTTGTAGGAAGTAATAGTTGGGCTTATTTTGTACTTCCGATTACGATTTTAGTACTCGTTGAAGGGAGCCATATGATTTTATTAAGCAGCCACCTTTTTGAACAAACATTATATAGTCAACCTTATCAATTAGCTCAATTACGTCACTTCAAATTAAAAGATCGTATTTATTTACAACTGAAAGAAATTTTAGCACCTTTGTTGACGATTACAATTAACAATTTCATTCACTTATTTAGTCGTATCATTATTTTAGAAGTAATTTTTAGTATTTCTGGTTTAGGAAAATTATTAATCAATGGTATAAATATGCGTGATTATCCTTTAATTCAAGGTATCTTAATGATGATTATATTCATTATTTTACTTCTCAATTTCTTTGGAGATATTTTACTTGAAAAAAGTGATCCTCGACTAAAAATGTCTAAAACGTTAGGAGGCCATATAACATATGAAAATTAAGTACTGGATATGGCCTGTCATTATTTTAATTCTAATCATGCTTACCTATCTATTATATGATCAAGCAAATATGATTCATCAAACAGCAGCACTTATGCCACCCACTTGGTCACATTGGCTAGGGACAGATCATTTAGGCCGAGACTTTTTAACTCGCCTCTTTGTAGGAAGTATGGTCACATTGGGATTAACCTCGTTTATCTTAATTGGTACGGTGATACTAGGCCTTATTCTAGGTTTATTGTCAGCAATGATTGGTCACTGGTTTGATTCCATCATGATGGCCCTGGCTGATATGTTAATTGCTTTACCAGCCATTATAATTGCCCTCGTTGTACTTGGATTTATGAATAATTCTATTTTAGGCTTATGCTTTGCCTTAATTATTGGCTGGTTAGGACGTTATTTACGTTATTTTAGAAATTTAGCACGCGATGCGCAAAAGCAACCTTTCGTCAAATATGCGCCATTGAGCGGTTTATCTAAGCTAGAAATAATTATCTATCATATTGTACCTCATTTATTAAGCAATGTGATGGCCTTAGTTACTGCAGATTTCGGTAAATTAATGCTTAGTATTTCTGGTTTAGCATTTATAGGTTTAGGCGTTAAGCCACCCCTACCTGAGTTAGGCGCCATCCTTTATGATGGTAAGAGTTATTTCTATTCTGCACCTTGGCTATTCTTTTTCCCAGGTGTCTTACTAGGAGGTTTCGCATTGATATGTCAGTATCTCAACCGTCGTTTCATTCATTAAAGTCGCTATTACATTTGCAAGATGTCTCTGTCTATCATCATAAAGTTGCTTTACTAAAACAGCTTAATTTAACAGTTAAAGAAGGTAGTTTTCATTGTTTAGTAGGTGAAAGTGGCAGTGGTAAATCATTATTGGCGCGCACCGCACTAAACATGCTACAACCTGAGCTTCACTACACTGGACAAGTGGACATTAACCTTGAAGATACGGATGCAATGTTCCAAGATACAAATAGTAATTTCTTTCAAAATGTGCGTATCCAAAAACATTTCGATGCCTTGTTTGACTCGGTACATTCTAAATTATCAAGACAAGAACAGCATCACTTTGTTGAACGCCAATTTAATCATCTTGGTCTCAAAAACAACTCGAAATTACTTGACTACTACCCTTTTCAACTTAGCGGTGGTATGGCACAGCGCATTGCATTAATTATGTCTATTGTACGAGAAGCCAAATTTCTCATTGCTGATGAACCAACAAGTGCATTAGACTATGATAATCGAAATCATTTAATGCTTTTATTACATCATGTGATACAACAACATGGTATGACAATTCTATTTATTACGCATGATTTAGAACTTGTCATAGATTATGCAACACATATCAGCGTGATGTACGAGGGACAAATCGTTGAAAGTGGTACCTCTAAAGAGGTTTTAACGTCCCCTCAACATCCATATACTCAAAAGTTAATTGACTTAGCAAATAGGAGAACACAATATGTTACAGATTAAGCAATTAAAAAAATCGTATTCTGACAAACAAATATTCACGAACTTCGATTTAACTGTAGGTAATGGTGAGCATTTAATCATTAGCGGCGTAAGCGGGAGTGGTAAGTCTACATTAGCTCAAATCATAGCAGGTCTAGATAAAAACTTTCACGGTAGTGTCAGTTATGACAACTTAGTTCTAGGTAACGTCTCTGACATTGAATGGATGAAATACATTCAATATGTGCCTCAGTATAATGCAAGTACTTTAGACCCTTTAAAGTCAGTGGCATGGATACTTAAACAACCTTTGAAACACTTTGATATACCTGTTAGTGAACATTCAGAGCGACTGCATCAAGTAATGCGACAATGTAAAATAGATGATCATTTACTAAACAAAAAAGTATGCCACTTAAGTGGCGGCCAATTTCAACGTTTATGGATAGCTAAAGCATTGCTAGTTAATCCCGATATCTTAATATTGGATGAAGCGACAACAAATTTAGATGTCATTAATGAAGAATTGATATTACAAATGTTGCGGGAAATGAAAGACTTGCAACTCATTGTTATCACACACGATCCTTATTTATTAAACAGTCTTCCAGGTAAACATTTAGAAATTGCACATGCGTAAGCAATTGAATATGGTATGAAAATGACTTTATAGATATCAAAGCAGTATATTGATAGTACTAAATCGTCGACTGTCATGACCTACCCAGTATTCTCGTCACAATACGAAATACATTTATTTTGAAAAATAAGACGCTACGTATAATTAAATACACAACACTAATTAAAAAATGCATAACAAAAATGGCAGTTTCTATATTATTTCAATAGAAATTGCCATTTTTCTTTAACTCTAAAACGATTTATGTTCTAAATTATTGCATTTATCTTGATTAATGTTTGTCTGTTTTATGTCCTGTTCTAGATTCTGCTTTGGGCTCTGTTAAGGCAGCCTGACGCAATAAGAAAAAGAGTAATAATAAGCCGGCCAACATACCAGTGTGCCCCATTCCTGCAAAGCCTGAAAATGATTCCGGCACATGTTTACCCATGACTTGGAATGAACCTTTTGTAGCCATCATACCAATTGTAGTCAATACGCCAATATTATAAATTACAAAGAACCAATTAAATAAATAATAGCTACTTAATTGAAAGACTTTTTCCAGCCCAATAAGTATTAAAAACATGAACATGCCTAAAATCAATGTATGTGTATGTACGACTGATAATTGTGTATCACCAGTAAAGTTATATGCTTTTGTCAATTCCCGATAGTAAAAGCCACTTAATAAACCTACAATCATATACGTTAAAAATGCATAAAGTAATCTGCGCATCTTCAATCCTCCCTCACATTCTTATTATAAAATAAAATGAATTTCTTTAAAGTGACAAAATAAAGAATGTTCCACTTTTATGTCCCAGACTGTTCTTTTACAACAAAGAAGCCAGT
Source organism: Staphylococcus sp. HMSC063A07 (assembly GCF_001836955.1). Lineage (NCBI taxonomy): Bacteria > Bacillati > Bacillota > Bacilli > Caryophanales > Staphylococcaceae > Staphylococcus > Staphylococcus sp. HMSC063A07. Next base: position 11,669 of record NZ_KV830916.1, on the reverse strand, counting down.
AAATGAAGTTATAAAAATCATTTACTGGCTATTTTTCTAGGAATCATGCCCCAGATTCCACTTTACTACTCTGCTTCTATTAATGCACTTTTATCAACGGTAAGTTGATTGCGTGATAAGTAAACAATGAACATAGCTAACAATGAACAAATTGTTTCAGCCACAAGTAATGACCATACTACACCTGTTAAACCGAAGTATTTATCTAACACAAAGAGCACTGGAATAATAATAAGTCCTTGTGCTAACGCCATAATCATTGCACCACGCCCTTGACCTGTCGCTTGTAACATCCCAGTGAATAAGAAACCAATACCATTTAGTAATAATGATGTCATCGTTACTTTTAACATAAAGGTTGCTAATGCCACAATGTGTATATCGGTACTAAATAGTTGAACAATTGATGTACCAAACAACATCACGATAACCATGCTTACTGCGAAAATCACACCAATTGAAAGTACAACCGCTTCAATCGTATGTTTCATTCGTTCTTTATTTGACATAAAATTATAAGCAATAAGCGGTACAACACCTTCAGCTAAGCCCATAATAATAAGTTCAGGAAATTGTACTAATCTAAATGAAATACCATAACTTGCAATCGCTTCGTTACCATATTTAGCTAAAAACAAATTGAGTATAAGTCCTGTAATACCCATTAAAACAACCATTAAGAAAGCAGGAATACCGATTTTAAAGATATCAACCATAACTTCTTTGCTTGGCAACGCTTCTTTAATATTTGCTGAAATAATATCCTTTTTTACTACAAAATAAATAATAAAGAATAATGCAGCTACAACATTTGAAATTGCTGTTCCTAAAGCAGCTCCTACAACATCTAAATGAAAGCCAAAGATTAAAATAGGGTCTAGAATCATATTTAATACCACACTAGAAAGCATACCTGCCATAGATATCATTGGTTTACCAATTGCTCTAGCAAATTGTTCTAACACAAAGAATAATATGACAGCTGGCGAACTCAAAAACATCACTTTCAAAAAAGAACTCGTAAAGTGTACAGTCTCTCCACTTGCTCCCAATACTTGCGCGATTTGATCTGTAAATGGAAAGGCAAGTGCAGCTACAATAATACCTAATATAAGGCTACTATATATTGAAAAACTACTAATCACTTTACTTTTACTATAATCTTTCGCACCTAACATACGAGAAATAAACGTTCCCCCACCTACGCCAAATAAATTACCAAAAGCCATTAACAAAGCAAAAATCGGCATTGTTAAAGAAATTGCAGAAATCATATGACTGTTATCTAAAAAACCAATAAAGTAAATATTTAAAATACCATATATCACACTTAATAATGAACCAATCATCATAGGTAATGAAAAGTGCATCATAGATTTAAATATGGGTGCTTGTTCAAAATAATATATTTGTTCGTCTTTCATTTTCAAATTCTCCCTTAAATTAATTCGATATCTAATAATTAGATATCTAACTATATATTTAAAATTTAAAGTGACCATGATAGCCATGTATCACTTATTATTATGACTCTATTGCTAAATTGTTTAACATTCGTTTAAAGTAATTTTGTAATTGTAGCTTTTCAACATCAGAAAAATCTTCTAACATTTTTTGTTCAACTTCATCAAATATACCGATAAATGATTCTACAAAAGCTGTTCCTTCTGTCGTTAAGCGTAATATTTTACGTCTTGAATCTTGTGCATCAACCGTACGATAAATCAAATCCATCTTTTCCAAATTCTTTACTGTTGCACTAACAGTAGCGCCTTTACGATTAAAGGCTTTAGAAAGATCCTGTTGTGAAATCCCATCATGTTGATGACGATATAGATAGCCTAGTGTATGGCTTTGTTCTTGTGTAATGCCATACTCATCAAGCTTACGATCAGCATAACGTTTCATCTCATGTGCGAGTGTTCTGATTAAATATTGATACGTATAATTCATATTATGACCTCATTAGTTAGATATCTAACGATTATCATACGCTCTTTTTTAAAATAGTCAACCGATATATTAAAGTTTAAATTTTCAGTTTATAATCAGCTGTTGCCGAATGTCTAATCAGGGATATCATTATGTTTTAGGCTATGAACT
>NZ_KV830916.1:0-9466 GCF_001836955.1 Staphylococcus sp. HMSC063A07 | reverse complement strand
GGATATCATTATGTTTTAGGCTATGAACTAAATTTCGGCAGTAGTTGACTGGACGAAAATACGCTGGATACCAAGCTTTTTTCAATCCTAGTCAACCTTGCCGGAGCGGGACTATAAATTCATAATCCATTCTGTCCCGCTCCCAAGAAACGCAAAATGCTAATCACTGCACTTTGCGTTTCAAATTTTATATTGTAAATGTATTAATATCTTATGATGGTACTTCGGTACGTTTTGTACTGTGTTTTCTCACTAAAGCTGCAACTAAACTTGAAATCGCTCCAAAAATCATAAAGCCAATCAACATCCATATCGTTGTTGAAAATTCGATTTGATGATTTAAATAAATCAATTCCTTCAAACTTGTGGCGTAATGCGTGAACGGATTCCAATCATAAGCATAATGTTGATAACCTTTAGGTAACATTTGTTTCGGTAATGTGACCATTTGCATACTAAAGAACATTAGAATGAAGAATAATGGTATTGATTTCATTCCTAACCACACCATCACACCTAAAATCAATCCTACAAATCCAAGAATTGACAAACCTACAAACACTGCAATACGCACAGGATGATCAAAGTCAAAGCCAAGTACATCTTTCATAAAATAAATATAAGCAAAGCTACCAGCAAATGCTGATACCGCAGCCATAATCATTTGACCAAATGAAGCGATGACTCTATGCTGAATTGCAAAGTTATTACTCGTTCTAAAGGCAAAGAATAATAAGATAGAAATAACTAATGAGCCTATCCATACTGGCATAAACATTAAGAATGGTGCATTACCTCCACCTTGATGGTCTTTCACTTTATTTACTGTATGACTATCCACGTTTACTGGATTCGTTAATCCTTCGATATCACTTGCTTTAACATCAACATGCTGTTGTTCCAAAGTATTAATGCTTTGTTTTGTAATTTGTTGGTTAATATTTTGCCCCATTTTCGTTAAAACGCTATTAGCCAATTGTGAACCTTGCAAACTTGAACCTTGGCTGACATACGTTTTAAATTGAGCTTGTTTCACGTCAACTTTTTGGTTACCCATCTTTTTCTGCATTTGTTGCACAGCTTGTGGTGGAATTTCACCAGATGCAACCTTTTCTTTCATTTCTGCTTTTTTACTATCCATCACAATCTTTTGCGTTTTGCTCATCGCATTTTTAGAAAAGTCTTTATTGAAGACAGCAGCACCGTAATATTTTTCATCCTTCATGCCTTGCTTTAAGTCTGCTTCATTTTTAACTTTAACCCATTTAATAGTGTCTGAGTCACTATTTAATAATTTATCTTCTAATTTATCTCCAATATTTACTTTTTTACCTTGTATATTAATACCTTCATCATGATTAACAATTGCGATAGGCATTTCTTTAGGTTTTGGATTATATGCTGGATAAAACGCTAATGAAAAGATGATTAATAGTAAAATCCCTGCAATAGGCGCAATCCATAATAATTTGCTTTTAAAAATATTCATCAAACTTACCTCCTTTATAAAACAACGTGTTGAATATTTATCACGTTGTTTATTATAATAGGTATGAACAAATAAACAATAAGCAATGTATGACAAAGTGTACGTTAATGAACACATTCGTTCAATTTGTCTTATAACTAGGAGGTTTCAGTAATCGTGAAAGAAGATCGTCGCATTAGACGGACTAAATCTGCCATTAAAGAGGCATTTATTGATTTGTTAAATGAAAAAGAAATCGAAAAAATTACGATACAAGATATTACTAAACGTGCCGATATTAATCGGGGGACATTTTATTTACACTTTGAAGATAAGTATCTACTATTAGATGAAATGGAAAATGAATGTATCGCTGAAATTTCCAATGTAACAGAATTTTACAATGTCTTAGGTAACGATGCTGAAGAAACGGGACGCTTATTTATTAAAAATGTACTAACTACTATTTTTCATCATATTGATCGTAACATCAACTTTTATCGCACAATTTTAAAATTAGACCGTACAAGTCGCTTGGAAGAAAAAATGAATTCATTATTCAAAGAAAACATGCAAAATTATTTGAGTGTAGACCATGTTATCGCTGGCATACCCGAAATGTATTTCTATAGGTATGTGTCCGGTGCCACGATTTCGGTAATGAAGTATTGGGTTCAAGACCCCGAACGCTTGCCTGTGGATGAACTGATTTTATATATTTATAAAATTGTCTACAATGGCCCCTTACGTCTTTTATCAGAACATCGCCATCATATGCATCAACATGATTGAGCACAAAAAGTTAAAGTGTGGTAAAGTATTAACAACTTAGTAAGTAATATTGAAAGGAATCAGTAAGTATGATTGCAGCATACAAACATTTAACACAAAATGAAATAGTAGAAACAGATTTGGACCACGCACCTTCTTGGATTAACGTTGTAGAACCTGACCGTGATGAGGCAGATGCGCTAATTGAGCGTTATCAAATTCCCGAAGACTTTATACGTGACCCTTTAGACGCAGAAGAAAGTGCACGTATTGAGTATGACGAAGACTCTGGTTATTCACTAATTATTATTGACTTACCTATTGTCAATTCAACCAATCGACGTGTGCTGTCATTTGTCACGATTCCACTAGGTATTATTATTGGAAATGGCATCATTATGACTGTCTGTGATGCTGAAAATGAATTTTTAGAACATTTTGCGCGACAACAAGATATTAATCTGAAATTCCATAGTCGTTTTGCTTTAAATATATTATTAACCATTGCGAATCATTATAATCGCAACTTGCGTTTGTTGAACAAATCAAGAATTCGCATTGAGCGTGAATTGAAAAATAATATTACGAATCGTCAGCTATATAATTTGATGGAAGTTGAGAAAAGTTTAGTTTATTTCTTAGCTGCATTAAAAGGAAATGATACAATTATCAAAAAATTATTCCGTTTACCTGCGATTAAACGTTTTGAAGAAGATGAAGATTTATTAGAAGACTTAATGATTGAAAACAATCAAGCGATTGAAACAACAGAATTGTATACACGTATTTTAGAAAGTATTACCACGTCATATGCTTCATTGTTGTCTAATGAAATGAACAATATTATGAAAACTTTAACGTTGTTTACCGTATTACTGACCTTACCAACTTTAGTCTTTAGCTTCTTTGGTATGAACGTCCCGTTACCGATTGACGATCACAGTTACGCCTCTTGGATTATCGTTATAGTCGTATCATTAATTTTAGTCACAATTGTTGGCATCTTTTTATGGCGCAAACAAAAAATATAATAAACAGGTTAGGACATAAATCCGAAAAAAACGGCAGTAAGATGATTTTCAATTAGAAATTATCTTACTGCTGTTTTCTATTTACAATACGACACATGAAAACATTTTTGGCGTTGTAATTTTAAGACGTTATATTTATGTCTTAAACAATTTTCTATGATTTAACGTCTTGATAAGCTTTTCTACGTGATAATATAATAGTCAGCCCTGCTGCGATGATAAACGAAATCACCATTCCAATAAAGTAATGTAACCATCCACTATGAGATGCGCTGATTGAAATAAATCCAGGTAACCCCGCTGTACCAAGCGCAATGGCTTTAACTTTAAAGAATGAAATATAAGCTGCTCCAAAGGCTGAGCCAACAATTGCTCCAATAAATGGGTATCTTAATTTTAAATTAACCCCAAACATGGCTGGTTCAGTAATACCAAGTAACGCTGAAATTCCAGCAGCAGATGCTACACCTTTTAATTTTTTATTTTGTTTAATAATAAAGAAAGCTGCTAACGCTGCACCACCTTGTGCCACGTTTGACATCGTCGCAATTGGAAAGATAAATGAACCTCCTGTATTTTTCACATCTGCAATCAGTGTTGTTTCAACAGCAATAAAGCTATGATGCATGCCTGTAATAACGATTGGTGCATAGAATAAACCAAAGATAAAGCCACCAATCGCACCTCCAAATTCATATAACCATGTTAAACCATCAGATAACCAATAGCCTAACTGACGTGTAATCGGTCCAACAAATAAAAATGTTAAAAATGCTGTTGATAAAATAGCTAATAAAGGTGTTAATAGGTTATCTAATACCGTTGGAATGACTTTACGTAGTCCTTTTTCAATATTTGCTAAAATATAAGCTGCAAATAACATAGGTAATACTTGGCCTTGATAACCTACTTGATTAATATGTAATCCAAAGATATCCCAATGTGGTATCGCTTTTCCCGCTTCCACTGCCTTTGGAAAATCATAGGCACTCATCAATGATGGATGTACTAAAATCATCCCTAACGCTGCCCCTAAAAATGGATTTCCACCAAAGCGTTTAGCTGCACTAAATCCAATTAAAATTGGCAATAACGTAAATGGTGCATTGGCAAAGATATCTATCATACTTGCTAAACCAGCGAATTGGTCATGCTTTTCAATAAGCGATTGACCTTTATAGAACAAATCTGGCGCGGTTAAAATATTATTAATCCCCATTAATAAACCGCCAGCAACAATCGCTGGAATAATCGGAACAAAAATATCAGATAACATTTTGACAAAACGTTGTAGTGGATTCAAATTTTTAGCAGATTTCTCTTTAACCTCTGAAGTTGTTGAAGCTTCTTTTCCTGTTATTTTTTCTAGTTCAGCAAACACATGGTTTACGGTGCCTGACCCAATAATAATTTGATATTGTCCGCCTGTTGAAAACGTACCTTTCACTACATCCATTTGTCCCAATTTCGCTTCATCAACAATACTTTCATCCTTTAATACGAGTCTGAGCCTAGTTGCACAGTGTGCCATGGCTTCTAAATTCTCTTCACCACCTATAGCTTCAAGAATTTCTTGTGCCGCTTGTTTATAATTCATGCAAGATGCCTCCTTTAAAAAATAGAACCGGTTCCAATAACTCACTTTCATTGTAAACGCATACAATTACAAAAGCAATAGTTGCCACAAAATTTTAACTAATTAAATCTTTTAAATATGGGTAAAAATGCTATAACTAATGTAAGGAGTCGATACGATGAAAACACGTGGTAAAATCGAACAATTATGGCGCCAAGAAAAATATCATGTGATGATGCATAGTCAAAAACATTATAACCATATACGTGCAATGCTTAAATCAACACCAACTTATGCTGAGGTTGAATCAGCAATCAATGGAGCACTGTCACAATCCCCTACAATGGGAAGTATGATTAATTGCTACGATCATATGTGGGGCTATTTTAAATCCAAAGCAACTGACACAGAAAAACAACATGCACAATACTTAAAGCACGCTTTTCAACAACAGCAAGTGTCATTTGATGTGTTATTAACATTTATAAAATCATTAGCTGACCGTTATCATGTACACTATTTACAACAGAGTCATATATTACAAAAGCGCCCTCATCAATAATATTTTGATAAGGGCGCTTTGGATATCCATGGGCTGTTATTTAACACAAAATTTCTATAATAAACAATATTGAATTAAGAAGAAGTAAACCATGTAGAAAATTCGTTTATAAATGTGAACCGCTGACGATACATTAACATCTATGTCTGGGGAGTATTGACAACTGTAATGATATCTTATTACTACTTATACTTAATGATTAGGTTGCGCTAGAAGCTATTCTCTGCTGCTGATTCTGTGTATGTGATGCATAAGTCATTCTACAATCATGACAACGTCTCATGATGTTATTCTATGATGTTTGTTCTATAAAATATGTGACGTCATTTAATTGAATAATAACTATAAGCCTGCTTCTGTTGCCATATACATTACATGATGATTTGCGATGTCAATTGTCGTAACAGGTTCGTGACATTGTTCATTGCTGTTGTTCATAGGTGCTATTGTGTTAAATCACATTACCAATTTGATTCAAATTGATATCTTTATTATGCACAAAAAAGCATGTTTGCAACCTATTAAAAATTTCCAAAATGTAAACACCATATTTCTAATCCGACTTTTAAGTTGTGCAAAACTGAAAATTTTAAGCTATTTTTCATGAAATTTGCTATATTTTTTTAAAATTTACTATTACTATTTAGATTTCTTTCCGCTATAATAGCAAATATTATTCACAAAACATGACTTTTTCTTGTTGCGTGTACACGAATTTTATTTTAGGAGACCATATTAAATGACTTGCACTTTAGTAATACATGAACGTTTATCAAGCGCTCCCTCGCGCAACATTAATCAAATTATTTTACTTTTTTCACTAACTAATGAACTTCGCATGACAATAAATAGCTCGACCTTTGACTTGGACAATCATATCGCCATCATTAACCATGGAGATATATTTAATATTGAACAAGGTCAAAATATCGTAGAACTTCGCATTCCACTCGTGTATTTTTATATGAAAGATACTCAATTCTTTTATCACTATTTTGATCGACATCTGTTGCAATCAAACTTGTACATTAAATCACTATTATTTAATCGTATCCATCAGCATGTTAGTGATGAGATTGACAATGATGATACGATATCAAAGATTATCCAAACACTTTTTAAAGAAGCAGTAGTGAAGCATCCATCTTTATATACACCGCGTATGTCAGTCAATCATCCGAGTTTCACTAAGGCGTTGACATTTATCAATCAGCACGTGTTATCTTATATTACTTTAAGTGATGTCGCACAGCATTGTAATATTTCCGAATCTTATTGTTCAAATCTTTTCGGTCGTTATTTGCATATGAATTTCAAAGAATATTACACAACGTTAAAACTATGTCGTGCACTTCATTTGCTGTTAACAACTCGTTATTCTATTAGTGCAATAGCGACAGAAATTGGTTTTACAAGCCATACTAATTTTACAAATCAATTTAAAAAGTTTTTAAACTTTAGTCCAAAACAATTTCGTATCCGACTGCAAAACATTGTGGACAAACCACAATTACATTTTACTCAAGCTATTCCAGATCATCTTTTGTCCTATATTAATCAAAATACACGACTTGAACAATTAGCTATTGAAACAACTAATATTCATATTGATCATTTCAAACCACAACAACAGACACAAACTGCAACTGCTTTTATTCGCTTCAACACGTTTAATGAACTCTTTCATTATCTTTTCAATGAATATTACAATATTGACTTATCGTATTTACCGCATCCTGCTGTGCTAATCAATGACTTGTCTAATGATTGGATGCAACATTTAAATCAAAATTTACTCAATCTAAGTATTGAAAAGTTGTTTGATAAGAACATCAGCTTAGCGTTAACCATTAAAAGTAAGCAACAATTTGATAGTGTGTATCAAATGATTTTAAATTTCTTAAACGACACACAAGATTATAAGAAACATCTGAAACAAGTTAAGTTTATGCTGATATTTGATAGTGCATCCATGACACCACACGATATCCATCTTGCACATTTAAAGCTTAAAAATAAACATAAAAATATTAAATATGGCCTTATCATAGATGGTTTACTGCGTCATTTTAAAACAGTTCAGGAGACGTATGACTTAATGCACAGAATGAACTTTCATTTTTACTTTATTGATATAGAGAATACCAACATCAAAAATTTACTTGTTGATAAAACGAAAGGTTTCACACATACAGCAACGCATTTTGAAAACTATTTGCGCTTTATACAAGAATCACAAATACCTTCTTATAAATTTGTGTATAGTCACCTCTCAAAGCGGTGCTTTAAATATACGAATAATGGAAGTCTTCCATTACAATTATCTGATTTAGTTTGTCACCTTACACAATTGATGAAATATGGCGGTGGTATTTGTTATCGTCTCTTTGAAGATGACTCCCTTGACATTGCTCTATTTAACAAATATGGTAGTTTGAAACCGATTATGCACTTATATCAATTTGTTGCTGCTTTTATGAATGAACCGATCGAAATTACAAATAATTATATGTTAAGTCGTAAAGATGGGGATTATCACTTTTTAATCTTTAATAAAATAAATGACCGTTATTTATCAGACAATAAACAAATTTTCAAATTAAATAACCGGTTAAATACGCAAACACAATTCATTATGCAGACATTAAATCACGAGCATGGCATGATAGCCAACTTATTACCTCAAGATAATAATCCACGATATATAGAAAAGCATATTTTGAAACATTTAGACCGCAGTAACTATCCTAAAACTGAATTATATATTCAGCAAATACAGCATGAAACGCGAGAAATTACATTAAAGCACGATGAAGTCAAATACTTGTGTATCAAGCCAACCTAAGTAAAGATCAACGTTTATTTCTAATTATTTTGGGCAATACCATTATTAAGGAGATGATTCATTTGGATAAAGCACAAGCAATACAAGAGATGACTGATGTCTTAAACACTTCTAAAGTAGGCGTACTTTCTACGGCCTATCATAATCAGCCAAACAGTAGATACATGGTATTTTACAATGATGGCCTTGAGCTATACACTAAGACTAATATTAATTCAATCAAAGTAGCTGAAATACAAAATAATCCTCGTGCCTATATCTTGTTAGGATATAACGATACGAAACAGCGTAGCTTCGTAGAAATTGATGCCAACATCGAAGTTGTAACAGACCAACAAACGATTGATTGGCTATGGGAAACACAAGATAAAAGTTTCTTTTCTTCTAAAGATGATCCTGAATTATGTGTCTTAAAAGTGACGCCTAAAACAATTAAATTAATGAATGATCCTGATTTAGATACCCCAGCAACACTGGACTTATCCGAATAAGCGAATTAACAATTAAAGGAAAGCCTGTTATCTTGAAGTATAAGACAAACAAGCTTTCCTTTTGTATTTACTGATTAAAGCATAAACATGTTATCAAATTTTGACATTTTTAAATTTTAAGTCAGATTTAAAATAATTCAATATTGCATTCTTTGAGCAGGTCTTGTATAAATAAAATAACAATATATAAAGGAGATTCTAACATGAAAAGTAAAAAGGGATTAGGAATTACATTAATCGTAGTAATGCTTATTGCTTGCGTTGTTTTAGTTGTTCTCATGATGACTGGCGCTAAGAAAGATACGTACTACGGTATTATGAAAAATGATACAACAATTGAGAAAATGGTTAGTGAAAAAGACCAAAAGGTAGAAAAAAATGTAAAACTTCCAAAAGACACAGATGCAAACGTTCATAAAGGAGATTTTGTCTTGCTTGTTAAAAATGAAAATTCAGACGAATTCTCTCGTGTATCTAAAGTAAAACATGATGATATTCCACACGGTTTAATGATGAAAATTCACGACATGAAACATATGCATCATTAATTTTGCATAGAATACAATAAAACCCCAGCTTGATTGTATACTGAACCCCAATAGTTGTAATTGGTTCAGCACATACTTAGCTGGAGCCCTTGACTGGATTGAAAATATGCTGATTCAATCCTAGTCAATCTAGCCGGGGTCTGGGACATTAAGTTCTTAAACAATGTAAAAAAG
>NZ_KV830914.1:161468-181034 GCF_001836955.1 Staphylococcus sp. HMSC063A07 | reverse complement strand
TTCAGTTTTCAATGTTCATTTCTTACCGACGAGAATTAATTATACTAGCTATAGCCATAAAAGTCAACAACTATATATAATTAATTTTTATTTGAAATGCTAAGTTGATTTGCTCAACAAATAAATACTATACAAGATGAGTGTCTTTATCACAATAGTAAAAATTACACCTATTCATTTACATTTAAAATACGTCTCACCATAAAGCGAACAACATTTTGATTAGAGAGTAAATAGTTCGCCTATCCACTCGATTTTTGTATGAAAATTTATAAATATAGTCATAATACCGCATTTTTACAAACTTTAGTTTGTAGCAAATTTTTATGAAAAAATTAAAAAAAGCCAATTAACTCGCTCTAAAACATATAAGTTCTTAATCTATCAGAATTAATATATGTTAAGCGCGCCTTATTGGCTCAACTCATTTACTACATTTCAGTTCTTCCAGCGATTGCTTTTGAAAGTGTGACTTCATCTGCATACTCTAAATCTCCACCAACTGACAAACCTTGTGCAAGTCTTGTTACTTTAATGCCTATTGGTTTAACAAGTCTAGAAATATACATCGCTGTCGATTCACCTTCAAGATTTGGATTCATTGCTAATATAAGCTCTTTCACTTCTTCATCTTTTAATCTTTCTATTAATGAAGGGATGTTTATATCTTCAGGCCCAATACCATCCATTGGCGATATAGAACCATGTAAGACGTGATAAAGCCCTTTATACTCCCGCATTTTTTCCATAGCAATAACGTCTTTATCATCTTCGACTACACAAATCACTGTCCGATCCCTTTGCTTATCTTCACAAATATAGCAAGGGTCATTTTCTGTGATATGTCCACAAACACTGCAATAAGTTAACTCTCTTTTGACATCAACAAGTGCCTTCGCAAATTGAACTACGTCGTCTTCTTTCATATTTAGAGTATGAAAAGCCAGACGTTGAGCCGTCTTAGGACCAATGCCTGGTAATTTCATAAAACTGTCTATGAGTTTAGATATAGGTTCTGGATAATGCATGAGTTATCACATTCCAGGAATGTTTAGGCCTTGTGTATGTTTACCTAAGCGCTCTTGTGTTAGCTCATCAGCTTTGTTCATTGCTTCATTCGTAGCTGCTAAAACTAAATCTTGTAGCATTTCAATATCATCTGGATCAACAGCTTCTTCTTTAATTTCAACATCAACTACTTCTTTATGTCCAGTTACAGTCACAGCTACCATACCACCGCCAGCTGTACCTACAATACGCTCATCTTTAAGCTTTTCTTGTTCTTGAGCCATTTTCTTTTGCATTTTTTGCATTTGTTTCATCATTTGTTGCATATTTCCGCCACCGCGCATAATATCATTTCCTCCTTGAATAAACATCTATTTGTTCAAATTATACTTTTATTTCATTATACATACGAAAATAACTGTTGTCATGTCTTACTCTTCATCAACAAGATGCACGGTTTCATCTCCAAATAAGTCTCGCGCTTTTTGTGCGACATCAGTGGGTTGTGATTGTTCTCTCGTCTTAGTTTGCTGTGATGATTCATCCTGTGTTTCATGTTGCTCACCATTATGATTTTTGCGCTGTTGTATATATTCAGATCTGACTCTTAACCATTGATCAGATGGTACACCAACAACTTGGACGTTCTTATTGATAATCTCACAAACAACACTTTCTATATTATTTCTTTTTTCTACATCCTTATTGACTATTTCACAATGAATTTCTTCCTCAAATTTCACTAGTACATTTGTTTCACTTGCAGCCACTGGTTCGGAATTCTGTAGCAAGCTTACTAATGATTTTCTATCGTTATTTTTAGCATGGTCAATAACGTCATTCCAACGCCCTTTTAACAGTTTAATATCTTCTTTATTTGCATTATCTAATACTTTAGTAATCTTGCTCATTGAAAATGCATGTTTCACTTCTACATTACTTCTTGTTGCACGTTGAGCAGTTGGCTTTTGTGGTTTAGCAATAACACCTTGGGCTTTAAGTGTCTTAAGTTCATTTTCAAGTTGTTCCATTCTTTGTAACAAAGCATCATTTGTTGGTTGTGTTACCGCAGCTGGTGTAGCAACATTTTGGACATTTTCTGGACTGGTTTTCATCATTTCTGCAATTTTTACTAATAAAACTTCGAAATGTACGTTCTGATTGACACTAAAACGAATAGAAACAAGCGTATCATTAATAATATCAATCATATGGTACAACATTTCTAAATCAAAATCTGCTAATGCATCATATGTCATTGACTCGTCTGCTGTTTTACTCATGATGGTATCTCTGACAAAATAAATCATATCATTGATAAGGCGATTAACCTCTTTACCTTCAGAAATAAAATGATGGTAACGGGTGAACGCTTCACGCACATCGCCATTAACAATATCCTTAAATAAATCATTAAGTGCCGCTTCGTCTACACTTCCTGTTACGTCTAAAGCGTCTTTCAGTGTTAAGTGGTCATCTCCAAACGCAATGGCCTGATCCATAATACTTAATGCATCACGCATGCCACCTTCAGATGCTTTAGCTATAAATTCTAGGGCTGCAATATCATAATCGATTTGTTGTTCATCAGCCACAAAGCGCAACCGTTCTACGATTTGCTCACTATTAATGGCTTTAAAATCAAATCTTTGTGCCCTAGAAATGATTGTCGGAGGAATTTTGTGAGGTTCTGTTGTTGCTAATATAAAAATCGCATGTGCAGGTGGCTCTTCTAACGTTTTTAACAACGCATTAAATGCCCCTGTAGTTAACATGTGAACCTCATCTATAATATAAACTTTGAATTTCGATTCACTAGGTGCATACTTCACTTTATCTCTAATATTTCTTATTTCATCTACGCCATTATTACTTGCCGCATCAATTTCGATGACATCGGAGTTAGTGCCTGTCGTAATGCCCTTACATATCGCACATTCATTACAAGGCTCACCATCATTACTATTTAAGCAATTGATTGCTTTTGCAAACACTTTAGCAATACTTGTTTTTCCTGTACCTCTTGGGCCACTAAAAATATAGGCATGTGATTGCTTACCTTTTGATATCGCGTTTTTCAGCGTTTGCGTTACGTGTTCTTGTCCAACAACATCGGAAAAGCTTTGAGGTCTGAACATTCGATACAATGCCTGATAATTCACTTCTACACCTCCATAAACAATTACTCATTATTATATCATGGGTTCTCCATTTTATATCAATTCATTTATACTACATCTGCATCTTTTACTTTTCCATGCGGATAGTCTGTTAATTGATCCCATAAAAACTTCACTTGTAGCTGTTCTAACGTACTTTCGTCGGAATAAATATCGTAAATTTCTGCCTTTTCATAGCCCAACTGTTCAAAATAATCAGGCGCTCCAGATACAATGATCGTATTAAAATTTTCTGCTCTAGCACGTTCTTCAACAGCATTTACTAAAGCTTTGCCGATTCCTTGACCTCTTACTTCTGGATCTACGGATAATGATGCAAGTTCAAGTGCAGGATACTTCGCATCTTGCGCAACGATATTAATTTTACTTAACATAACATGTCCTACTACTACAGCTGCTTCATCTTTAGCAATTACTTCTAGTTCATATTGATAACTTGGCGACTGTCTTAACCTTGCTACTAGCGCTCTTTTTGCTTTACCTTTTTTCGGATTTTCTGTATAACTTTGTTCGATTTTTTCTAGCGTCTGAGTATAATCTACTTCAGTTAAGGTGCTTAAATATACTTGCATATATCCTCCTGAACATTGTATGCATAGACGCAAATACATGCACTTTCATTATATAGCACATAGTTAAAATGAAATGCATCAGCATAGCTTTAATTTATAACAGTTTAAATGTATCAAATTTTTGCTATATTCGCTATTTTAATCAAAAGGGCAGTAGTAAAATCATATTTCATCACAAAGATTTTGTAACTTTGCTTCTGGAAATGCATTGTGCCAGTCCTCTCTGTTGAGGCTCCGAAAATGTAATTAGAGGCTGAGTTATTAAATATATCTCAGCCTCCTCGTATTGTATTTATTTATAGTAAAGTTTTGATTGTATATAAAAAGCCGCACACCTCTGAATCGAACACAATTCATAAACGTTACCGAAGTCGACAGCTAAATCTCGGCTACCCTACGGCACATATGAGGATCCACTTAATGCTGCTTCCGTCAGGACCTGACATGATTCATGGGTTCATATTGCATAGGACCGAAATCTTCAAACACTACGTGCTTCGGGCAGACTTCACAAAATTGTGCCCTCAACAAAGGAATTAAGTCTCGCATAAAGCGGATTTCGAGTATAGGGAACCGCTACCTCCCCACCTAGCACGGCAAGAATTATATTACTATAAATAAGCATTGATATGCAAGTGTAATGTCTATCATTTAGAATAGATGCGTAATCAATAAATCACATTTTTAATAGTTGTGATAACGTCGTGAAAATTCTTTAAAAGTGAAATCTGTAGCAATATGCTTTGAAATATTATATTGAAAAGCTGTCGTATCTTTAAGATAAATAATACTTCTAACTGTTGCCGAATATGGTGGCTCAACATTTCCAAATATACTTAACTCATAATCATTAAATGCTTCGAAGGTAATCGCTTTACATGAATAACTAATTTGTAAGTTGAGTTGTTGCTCAATATAATTATATATCGAATCCTCTACAACTTCTCGACTCAAACTTGGTACTTGGGATGCCAAAAAGAAATCTTCATCTAATATTTTAACTTTCCCATCAATACTTCGAGTACGTACAATGTGTAGAAGTCTTTCATAGTTTCTCAACCCTAATTTTTCTTTAACAACTGGGAATTCATGTGCATAACATGTTTCATTGAGAAGCATTTCCGTATGGTGGGTGAGCCCTAATTGTTCCTTTATTTCTTTAAAACTAATTAAATCCGAAAATGGGAATTCCGTTACGCCTCGATATATAACAACAGAGCCCTTACCTCTTATTTTCTGAATCATACCATCAGCTACTAATAAATCTAAAGCTTTTCTCACTGTTTCACGTGAAGCTTTATTTATATTCATTAACTCATGTTCCGATGGTAATTGACTCCCTTTAGTATAACTTCCATTCAAAATGGCTGTTTTTAATTGGTTATAAATTTTTGTGAATTTCTTAATTGTCACTTGGTTCACCAATTCCTTATCTATAATTCTTGCTCAACCACCAACGCTCCATATCCAGTTATTTGTCGGTTTGATATTTCCCCGTTTCTAATAATTGTTTTTCCTTTAATGTTTAAATCTTCTGGTAATCGTACTGGTTGCTGTGAAAAGTTAGCGACAACTAACCATGAAGTTGCTTGATAATTACGTCGATATATAAACAACTTGTCATGTGCCATATATAGCGCTTCTATATTTCCGTAAGTCACAATATCATATTGGTGTCGAATGTCAATCAATTGTCGATATGTTTGTAAAATAGATTGCTTATCTTGCATCGCTTGTTGAACATTTACTTGTTCATAATTTTGTGCTAAATCAATCCAAGGCTTACCTGTAGTGAAACCTCCATAAGCTTCATTATTCCATTGCATAGGTGTGCGTGAATTATCTCGAGACTTTTGTCCTAAAATCGTAAGCGCCTCTGCATCACTTTCACCCTGTGCAGTTAATTTTTCATACGCATTATGAGATTCAATATCGCGATATTGTTCTATAGTAGTAAAATGTGGATTGGTCATACCGATTTCTTCACCTTGATAGATGTACGGTGTCCCTTGAAGCATATGCAACACAATTGCTAACATTTTAGCACTGGCTTGGCGATTTTCTTCAGTCGAATCATCTCCAAAACGTGACACGACACGTGGTTGATCGTGATTACACCAGAATATCGCGTTCCAACCCCCACCTTGATAAATGCCTATTTGCCATTCCATCAAAATTTCCTTCAACTTGAGAAAGTTTAACTTAGCATTTGACCACTTTTCACCATTAAGATAATCAACTTTGAGGTGATGGAAATGAAATACGCTGTTAAGTTCTTGACGCTCTGGTTGAGTATATTTAATGCAATGTTCAATCGTTGTTGATGACATCTCACCAACTGTCATCATTCCTTTATCGCCGAAAGTATTGCGGTTTAACTCATGTAAATACTGATGAACACGTGGTCCATCCGTATAAAATTCTTTTCCAATTTTTGATGAATCTTTAAATTCACCTTTAGATATAAGATTAATAACATCAAAACGGAAGCCATCTACCCCAAATTTAATCCAGTAATTAACAATATCATATAACGCTTGACGTACCTTTTCATTTCCCCAATTCAAATCAGCTTGTGTTACATCGAAAAGGTGAAGATAATACGCATCAGTCTTCTCATCATATTGCCATGCATTTCCACCAAACTTTGATTCCCAATTCGTCGGTGGCCCATCTGGAGATGTTTTAAAAAAATAAAAATCACGATACGGGTTGTCTTTTGAACTGATTGCTTGTTTAAACCATTCATGTTCTGTAGAAGTATGATTAATGACAATATCTAACATAACTTTTAGATTACGGTCATGTGCTTCAGAAATCAATGTTTGAAAGTCTTCTATGGTGCCAAATCGTTCATTGATTTTAAAATAATTACTAATATCATAACCATTATCATTCATAGGTGATTCATAAATCGGGGTTAACCAAATATAATCAACACCTAAATATTGTATATAGTCCAGTTTGTCAATGATACCTTGTAAATCTCCTTCACCATTCCCAGTTGTATCGTTAAAAGATTTCGGATAAATTTGATAAACTACAGATTTTCTCCAGTCATTGTTTGCCATGTCCTGCTCCTTTTTATATGTTATTCGTATAGAAAACGCATCTCGGTTATAATGATTAATCTATACGTCGTTCAAATTATTTTTCTGCTTCTGGAGGTGTTACAATTTTTTTCGTTTTTTCATGACTAAATTTTGCTAAAAATACCGTTAATATTGCTGGAATCACTAATGCTGCAATAGTTATAGGAAGATATACCGGCCACCAAAATTGATGTTGAATAGAAATAAATGCAGGAAATCCGCCTACACCTACATTACCTAGCACTCGATTCGCCCCCACAAATGCACCTAGTATCGCTGATGTTGATATCGCTGCTACAAATGGATATTTTAGAGGTAAGTTCACCCCAAACATTGCTGGCTCTGTTACCCCAAGAATGCCTGAAATACTTGAAGTTAATGCTAATCCCTCTTCTTTAACCATTTTGCGTCGTTTATACACATACCAAGCTCCAAATGCTGCTGAACCTTGACACATGTTTGAAATAGCAACAATTGGCCATAGATAAGTGCCTCCCAATTTACTGCCCATCAATTGAAAGTCAACTGCTAAGAACATATGATGTAACCCTGTAATAACAAGCGGGCCATAAAGTAATCCATATAAGAAGCCTCCTAGCCATCCAGCATGTTCAAATACAAATTGTATTGCACCTGTAATACCAGTACCAATGACTAATGCAATTGGACCTATAATGACAAATGCTAAAAAGCCGGTAACTAAAAGCGCAATAGGCCCTACCACCAACATCTTAATGGAATCATGAACTACCTTATTTAATGCTTTTTCAATTTGTGCCAATACATATGCTGCAAACAACACTGGCAAGACTTGTCCTTGATAATTTAATTGTTTAATTTCTAAACCAAATAAATGCCATGTAGGAATATGTCCCTTGCCAATATCATATTGAGAGACCAGTTGTGGATGCATTAATATGAGTCCAAGTACTAATCCTAAGATAGGACTTCCCCCAAATACACGCATACTACTCCACCCAATAAGTGCAGGTAAGAAAATAAAAGCCGTACTAGCAATCACATTAACGATATTAGAAATATCTCCTAATTGCTGATATTGTTCGACTAATGGCTTAGGCCCAAAAAGCCCTTTCATCGTTAATAAGTTGTTAATTCCCATCAATAAACCCGCTGTAACTAATGCAGGTAAAATTGGAATAAAAATATCTCCTAATAACTTAATCAGCCGTTGTAAAGGGTTCCCTTTTTTTGCAGCTACTTGCTTAGCTTCATCTTTGGAAGCCTCTTCAACACCCGTTTCATCTATAAAGTGCTTATATACTTCCTCTACTGTTCCTGGTCCAATAACAATTTGATACTGATGATTTGCTTTAAATTGCCCTTTGACCAATGGATTGTCACTTAACATGTCTTTATTTACTTTATTATCATCTTTAAGCACGATTCTTAATCGAGTCACACAATGCGTTGCTGCATCAATATTTTCTTTACCACCAATTGCTTGTACAATGTGCTGCACATCTTTTCTATTTACAGTCAAGTTAGCCACTTCCTTTTTATCTTTGCTTCAGTATAACTTGTCTAGACAAGTTATGTAAAGGCTTTCATTATTGAAGTGGTTTGTTTTTAAAATAATCTCTTAGGATACTATAACTCAAATTATTTAACGATGTTGATTTTCCTTTTCAGTAATTCATTAGTAAATGGTTTAGTTCACACTTCTTTTTTGACTTATTCAATATTTTAACTATTCACTTAACACGTAAAAAAGCAAGCCCTTATTAACTAAGCGCTTGCATTAAATATCTATTAGTCTTGGATTTTAAATATAATGGCGGAGGAAGAGGGATTCGAACCCCCGCGGGCCGTTAAGCCCCTGTCGGTTTTCAAGACCGATCCCTTCAGCCGGACTTGGGTATTCCTCCAATGAACACAATAAACATCTTATTATAGCGTTCATTAAAAGTCAATATTATTTTATATGTTGTGCCATGTTTTTTTGAGTTAAATAATGATGGACTGCTTTAGCAACTCCACGTCCTTCTCTAATAGCCCACACAACCAAACTTTGTCCGCGTCGCGCATCTCCAGCAGCAAAGATATGCGGATGATTTGTTTGATAATTTATGTCATCGGCTACTATTTTATTGCGTTCTGTAGCAATATGAAATGCATGTGGCACTGTATTTTCTGTACCAACAAATCCAATGGATAGCAACACTAAGTCTGCTGGCCAGTGACGTTCTGTACCATCAACGATTGACATACCATTTTCTGTTTGCTCTAAAACTTGTGTAAAGACACCTCTAACATATCCTAAATGGTCTACATCATAGCGCATAGTTTGAACACCATAAGCACGTGGTTCTTTACCAAAGCGTGCTTCATATTCTTTATGGGCATAATCCATTTTGAATACTGGCATCGCAAGTGGCCATGCTGTATTGTAATCAACGGTCATCTTTTCTGGCAACCGTGTATATTTATTGAACTGAACCACAGACTTACAGTTTTCACGTAAAGCCGTAGCTACGCAGTCTGCTCCTGTATCACCTGCGCCAATAACAATAACATTTTTATTTTTTGCCGTAATAGTTGGCTGATTTATTTCACCATTTAACACCTGCATTTGTTCAGTTAGATAGTCCATAGCAAAATGAATTCCAAATCCCATCCGTCCTTCTAATGGTAAATCTCTAGCCTGTTGGGAACCTGTACATAGAATAATAGCATCAAACGTATCTTCTAACGTTGTTTTGCTGATATCTACCCCCACCTCAACATCAGTCTTAAAGCATATACCTGCTTCTTCCATTAATGCAATACGGCGGCGAACTACATTCTTGTCCAATTTCATATTAGGAATACCATACATCAGCAAACCACCAGGCTCGTGGGCCTTTTCAAATACTGTAACCTGATATCCTTGATAGTTTAATTCCTCAGCAGCAGTTAAACCAGCCGGTCCACTACCAACTATAGCCACCGATTGATTTCTAGAGGTACGAGGGTATTTAGGTGAAACCCAACCATGCTCATAAGCTTCATCAATAATAGTGCGCTCAATTCCTTTTATAGCAACTGATTCTCTATTGATTTTCATAACACATGAGTTTTCACATGGTGCTGGACAGACTCGGCCAGTAAATTCCGGAAAATTATTTGTTTCTTTTAGACGCTCATAAGCACTTTTAAAGTCTTGATGATACACTAAATCGTTCCATTCAGGAATGTAATTACCAATAGGGCAGCCTATCGTTTCTTTGCCATAAGGTAGCCCCGTCTGACAAAAAGGTGTGCCACAATCCATACATCGAGCACCTTGAATCCTTGCTTCCTCTTTAGTAAAACGTTGTTGAAATGGCTGATGATTTAACAGTCGATCTGCTAATGATAATTCCGTCAGCGATTGTTTGTCATACATCATAAAACCCTTATATTCCCCCATGACCATCGCTCCTTCCATCAATACACTAACGTCGGTTGCAATGCTTTATCTATCGACGTGCTATCATCATTAAAAGCCGCCAATAATGCATCAGCATCACTGCTATACTGACGTCGTTTTATCTCGATTTTTTGCATCATTAATTCATAATCTTTTGGTATCACTTTAACTGCACGTGACTCTATTTGGTCAAACTGTTTAAGCACATCACGTGCTTTCGTACTATTTGTATAGGCGATGTGTGCCTCTAGCATTTGACGGATTAATGCTTGTTCTTCTTGATGTACAACTTGTTTAAATGCCAAAGTCTCTAGTGCATGTGTAGCTTTGAATGCTTCAACATCACTCGGGAAGACATAACATACACCACCACTCATACCTTGACCAAAGTTTTTACCTACGTCTCCTAGTATGAGCACGTGTCCTCCTGTCATATACTCTAGGCCATGATCTCCGATTCCTTCTACAACAACATTCACACCGCTATTACGAATACAAAATCGTTCGCCAGCACGACCATTAATATACGCCTCTCCGGCGGTAGCACCATAAAAACAAACATTTCCTACAATAATATCTTTTTCTCTTTCAGGTTTTGGTGCTTTAATACAAATTTTGCCACCTGACAACCCTTTACCAACATAGTCATTTGCATCACCAGTATGTTGTATTGTTAATCCTTGTGGCGCAAATGCTGCTATACTTTGCCCAGCATGACCAGATGTTTTTACTATAATGGTATCTTCTGGCAAGCCATCCGGACCATAGTATTCTGTTATCGTACTACCCGTAATAACACCAACATCACGTTGTTCATTATGAATAACATATGTCCCCTCAAAGTGTTGGCCTTCTTTAATTGCGATTTGTGCATCGTAGTACAAACTACTTAAATCAAAACCTTGTTCTAAATGATGTTGTTGCATCATCTGTTGATAATTCACACCAGCTATTGGTTCAAGTAGTGGCGACAAATCTAAGGTTGCCGCTTTAGATCTTGGCGGTATATCCGTTGCACGCTCAAGCAAGTCTGTACGACCAATCAAATCTTCTACGCGTTTTAAACCTAGAGAAGCTAAAATTTCCCGCATTTCTTCTGCGATAAAATACATAAAATTCACGACATGTTCTGCTTTGCCATTAAATAATGCACGCAAATCCTTATTTTGAGTAGCAATACCCACGGGACAAGTATCTTTATGACACACCCGCATCATGACACATCCCAACACAACAAGTGGTGCCGTAGCAAAACCAAACTCTTCAGCACCTAATGCGCAAGCAAGTGCAACATCTCTACCTGTAAGTAATTTACCGTCCGTTTCAATTTTGACACGACTACGTAAATCATTAAGCTTTAACGTTTGATGTGTTTCTGCTAACCCAATCTCCCAAGGTAATCCTGCATGTTGTATACTCGTTTTTGGTGAAGCACCTGTACCACCATCATAGCCACTGATTACGATCTTATCGGCAAAAGCTTTTGCGACGCCAGAAGCAATCGTACCAACGCCTGATTTCGATACTAATTTTACCGCCACATCCGCATTTCTATTTGCATTTTTTAAATCATGAATCAATTGTGCTAAATCCTCAATCGAATAAATATCATGATGCGGTGGTGGTGAAATAAGTCCAATCCCAGGTGTTGCACCTCTCACCTTGGCAATCCAAGGATATACTTTACTGCCTGGTAATTGTCCTCCTTCACCTGGTTTAGCACCTTGAGCAACTTTAATCTGTAACTCTTTTGCATGTTGTAAGTATTCACTTGTTACGCCAAAACGACCGGATGCTACTTGCTTTATGGCACTAGATATATTACTGCCATCTGCTTGCTGTTTATAGCGGTAAGCATGTTCTCCACCCTCACCACTGTTGCTTTTTCCACCTAACTGATTCATAGCTTTGGCTAAAGTCTCATGTGCTTCTGCCGAAATTGAACCATAACTCATTGCGCCTGTATTAAAACGTCTTACAATCTCTTCTGCTGATTCCACCTCTTCAATTGAGATTGGGTGCTGTTGTTTAAACGTTAGTAAGTCTCTGATATGGTCAAACCGTTTGCTATGAACTGCAGCAGTAAATTCTTTGAATTGTTGGTAGTCATTTTCGCGACATGCGTGTTGTAACTTGAAAATAGTCAATGGATTAAATACATGGTGCTGTCCTTGTTGTCTCCATTGAAATACACTTCCTGAAGGTAAATAATCTAAGTGTCGTTGTTGCTGTGCTTTATTTTCTGCTTCTATTTGTGCTATGGATAACCCTGATAGCTTAGACGGCGTGCCTGGGAAATAGCGTTCAATAACTTCATGAGACAAACCAATTGCTTCAAAAATTTGAGCACCGTGATAACTTTGTACCGTTGAAATACCCATTTTAGCCATGACTTTTATGACGCCTTCAGATAAAATTTGAGTATATGTTTCGACATTATTTGAAACTTTACCTGTTAGCTTTTTCTGTACTGTCAACTGTTCAATGGTTGCTTGCGCAAGATATGGTACTACCGCATTCGCTCCGTAGCCTAATAAGCACGCAACATGATGAACTTCTCTTGTTTCTCCGCTATAAGCCACGATACTTGTATTCATGCGTAAATTTTCTTTAATGAGTAGCTGATGAATATAGCTGGTTGCAAGTAATATAGGCAAGGCATATGCTGTTTTCTGGCTCAACAAACTATCATCTAATACGAGAATTTCAGCGCCATCTTTAACTGCTTCAATGGCCTGTTGACCAAGCAATTCAAGTGCATCTGCAAGCACATTTGTATATAAGGTAGATAATCGTACTGTCTTGAACTCACTCGATTCAATATATTCAAGCTGACTAGGTGTCAATACAGGTCTTTGTAATTGAATTCGCTTTAGCGCTTCCGGCGTCGGATGTAATATATTCCCCTCTGCACCTAGGTAAGACAGTTCACTTGTTACTATTTTCTCACGATAAGCATCAATGGGTGGATTAGTAACTTGTGCAAATAATTGCTTAAAGTAATTGAATAAACTTTGTGGTTGTTCATTTAATACAGCTATTGGCACATCATAACCCATGGCACCAATTGGATCTTTCTTGCCAGTCACAAGTTCACTCATATATTTATTAATATCTTCTTTGGTATAGCCAAATTGTTGTTGTAACTTAAATATTGTTGTTTCAGATAAACACGATGATTGATAACCTATTTGTTCCAAGTGTAAATCAATTTTATGCTTTGCAAGCCACGCTTTATAAGGATATTGTGTTGCTATTCGTGATTTCAGCTCATTATTTTCAATTACTTGCTGTGTCTCAAAATCCACAAGCAATAATTTACCTGGATTTAACTGCCCTTTATAAGCGACATTCGCTTCTGGAATATCAACCACACCAACTTCAGAAGAAAAAACAATATAATTATCCTTTGTAATCGTATAACGTCCAGGTCTCAAACCATTACGATCTGTTAAAGCGCCTATTTTGTCGCCGTTACAAAACGATATCATTGTTGGTCCGTCCCAAGGTTCCATCAAGTAGCTATAAAATTCATAAAATGCACGCACCGTTGCATCATTTGCTTTGTTATGTTGCCATGGTTCTGGTATAAGGAGCATCGCTGCTTGTTCAGGTTCCATAGCAAGTGTTAAAAATTCTAACGCATTGTCAACAATAGCAGAATCACTACCATCTTCATCTACAATCTGGCAAATCTTATGTGCATCATTCGGAAATAATGTTTGGATCAGTTGTCGTTGACGCGCCCGCATCCAGTTCACATTCCCTTGAATGGTGTTAATTTCTCCATTATGCATTAGCATACGGTTAGGATGTGCCCGTTTCCAACTTGGGAATGTATTCGTGCTAAAACGAGAATGTACCAATCCAAATTTAGACTGATAATCTGAATGTTGTAAATCCAAATATAACCCCTTAATCTGATCAGATCTCAACCATCCTTTATAAACAATTGTTTTATGAGATAAGCTAGTAAAATAAAGTTCTAACCCCTGTTGTTCAGCTTCGTGTTCAATTTGTTTTCTTGCCAAATATAACTTTTTCTCGATATCTTGATGATTAGTAATGTCGACAAAGATTTGATAGACATATGGCATAGTCTTAGCTACATGCTGTGCTAATACCTCTTTATTTACAGGTACTTCACGATATCCTAGCACCTTTAGTCCTTCACTACGAAATAACAAATCTATCATTTTCTGATATCGTGTATTTACTATGACCTTTTGAGAAAAGAATAATCCTACCGCGTATTCCCCTTCACACGGAAGTTCAAAATCAACATGTTTATTAAAATAATCAAATGGTATTTCGGTCATTATTCCTGCGCCATCGCCTGTAATACCATCTGCGCCCACGCCACCGCGATGATCTAAACGACGTAACATTTCTAATGATTTGTCAACGATGTCATGCGAGCGTTTATTATCCATATTGGCATAAAAACCAATACCACAAGCATCATGTTCTTCTCGATAATCATATAATCCTCTTTTTATTGTTAAATCACACATGATGCATACCCCATTTTCAAGAATTTTCTGAATATTTATGTTAATATGCTTCACTATAATGTAAAATATTTATCTGTACAATATACGAATTCGATAATACCTTTCTAATTTTTAGAACAATGATAGTTAATGGAGGAATAGGCATGGAAATCAAACAATTAAAATATTTTTTAGAGGTAGCTAAAAGAGAACATCTTTCTGATGCTGCATTAGAACTAGATATCGCCCAGTCGGCAATTAGTCGGCAGATTCAACAATTAGAAGATGAGTTGCAAGTCAAACTATTTAAGCGTCAAGGTCGTAACATTCGTTTAACCACAGCAGGTAAAGACTTTGTTATTCATGCCACTAAATTATTAAATCAAGTAGATGAAACTTTGACATTATTCCGTCAACAAGAATCCAATAATCTTTATTCTATTAATCTAGGATATGAACAAGGCTATGTTGCTGAACGTATATTACCATTAATACAAACATTTGAACGTCAGTATGATAGTAAAATTATTCCTCAACAAGTTTCTCAAGATTCCACGAAGCAGATATTAGTGGATGCGTTGGATGTTGCGATTACTGAGCTTACTCCAACGCTACAACAAAACAACGATTTAAATGTAACTTTATTATATGAAGAAACATACCATTTATATTTACCTAAAGAAGAACCGTTAGCTCTGGCGATGAACCCACACTTAGCTCAATTTGAAGGCGCAACGATTTTTACATTAACGCCACTGTCCACAACAATGATAGCTTTAATTGAACAATTAACTAAAGCTACACTACACGTCGTCACACATCCGGCGCTAGCTCAATATTTACTTGCACAACATCGTGGTTTTATATTAGCACCTGATTATCAACGCTTAACTGTCAGTTCACTTGATTATAAAGATATTTCACTTAATCACACGCCTTTAAAACGCTCTATCTGCATCGTAGTGCGCAAAGAAAATAATAAGCCTGATGTGCAACAATTAACATCACTGATACAAACTTTATTTAATCGTGTTTCAACATATCATTAATCGTTCACGCCACTTTATAAAGCTGCTAATATTTGAAATGCTAAAGCTTAGGGCGTATAATCACTCTATCTTTAAAGTGAAAGGACCGTCTTAACATGATGCAATATAAAAACATATTGACTTCAAGATTTTTTTGGCTAATTTGCAGTTTAGCAGTCCTTATATTAGCAGTGTTTATTTTTACATTTTTCAACGATCGACTCTACCACACGCCTATTGCCAAGATTACAAATGTCGAACAAGTTCATCAGCAAAAAATAACTGATGAACACCATAATACAGATACAAAGTACAAACAACGTCTAACATTAGAAATATTAAATGGTAAGTTTCAGCATCAAACAACAACCATTAACCATACATATGTAGCATCTCAAGCAGATACAGAAGCCTTTTCTAAAAATAACAAAGTACTTTTACATATAACAGATTCATTAAAAAGCGCAACTATTATCGAAAAAAAACGTGATTCCCTAGTCGTTGCAATTTCTGGAGTATTCATACTCGCCGTACTCATTGTTGGTAAGAAAGTCGGTTTACAATCGATTCTATCACTAGCCTTCAATACTTGTGCCGTCTTATTGGCTATTCAACTTCATAACCAGCATCCTTCATTAAGTCTCTTTGGACTTATGACAATTGCTGTTACCTTAGCGACAATCATCACGCTACTACTAGTCACCGGATTAAAGCTGAGGTCATGGATAACGATTGCCAGTACTTTACTCGGCACTCTATTAAGCATTGGCATTACTGCATTGGTCATTCGTTTAACCGATGGTGCAGGTATAAAATATGAAACGATGAGTTTTCTCACATTACCACCTAAAGAAGTATTTTTAGCTTCCGTCTTAATTGGGTCTCTCGGTGCAGTTATGGATGTTGCTATCACTTTATCTAGTGGTATGTATGAAATTTATCAACGTACACCTGACATAAGTTTACAGCGCCTTGCAGTAGCCGGACGACGTATCGGTCAAGATATCATGGGAACCATGACGAATATACTATTATTTTCATATTTGTCTGGAAGTCTACCAATGCTACTTATATATCTAAAAAATGACAATACATTTACTTACACGATTTCAATGAATTGGTCGTTAGAAATTACTCGAGCGATTTCTGGCGGGATTGGCATTGTCTTAACGATACCTATTACTATTACTTTAATGAGCCTTTTTATTAAATTGCGAGGTGAGCCATCATGAGTGCAATTACATTATTAGGATTTATCTTATTTTTATTAATGATTGTTTTTGGCGGGACTAAGGGGCTTATTTCATTTTTAACCTTATTCTTAAATTTTATCATTTTATTGATAAGTATCGTTTGTATTATGTTGGGTATACCGATATACGTGGTACTCGTCATTTTCTGTATCGTAGTTGCTTCATGCAATTTATTCATTTTAAATAGTTATAATATTAAAACTAAAGCCGCCTTTCTAGGCACAATGATAACCATCATGATACTTATTCTAGGTATTTATTTATCTGTTCGACTCGGTCATTTACAAGGTTTTACTACTGAACAACAGGATGAAACTTATATATTTTCCATGAACATTGGTATCGATATGGTGCAATTTATGGTGTTTACCATTGTGTTAGCAGTTATTGCAGCTGTTATTGATTTAGCAATCACCATCAGTTCACCAATGTACGAATTACACGAAGCAAATCCAAAATTATCTCAAACAGATTTATTCAAATCCGGCATGACGGTTGGACGAGAAATATTAGCTACTTCTGCAAACACAATTTATTTGGCTTATTTTGGTGGTCAATTAACATTATTCTTTTGGTTTTTTAAACTGAATTATTCATTTGAACACATTATCAATTCAAAAATCTTTACTCAAGAATTTATTTCCATCTTGCTAGGTGGTATCGCCATTGCAATAAGTATCCCTATCACTGCATGGATTACTGCCTTTTTCATTAAACATAAAAAATTATCCGCCACTCATTCTCAAACAATTGAATAACAATCAGGCAGGTTCACGTATGACGCACGTTGTAACCTGCCTTATATTTTTCATTTAAACATTGAATTTGATTTCCTACTCCTTAGCATTATGGCATTCGTTGCTCTAGCTTAAGTATTTTCCCGGGAAATATACGATGAGTCTGGGACATCATTACCTTCTAGGTTATGAATTAAATATTGGCAGTAGTTGACAGGATTGAAAAAAGCTTGGTATCAGTGTATTTTCAATCCTGTCAACCTTGCGGGAGCGAGACTACAGATTCATAATGAATGCTGTCTCGTTTCCTATTTCCTTAATTCTATAACCTTGTTCAACACATTTTGAAAGAATCATTTTGAAGATATTTGCGCAATCCATGTTTGGACTGCTGGCGCTATTAAATGTGTATCTGTTTTATCAACCCATTTAATATCTGTAATTTCGTTATCGATTTGAATTTGTTCCCAATCTATATCTGTCGTCACACGATAACCATTGAGCTCCGTCTGCATATTTTTTTGCGGATATGCTTGCCCTACCACTGTCCCAATATATTCAAATTGAGTTTGAGGAATATCAAGCTTTAATTCTTCATTCACTTCTCTCTGGATAGCATCTAACATCGATTCATGAGCTTCTATTTTCCCACCTGGAAAATAATATTTTTCTCTATGTCTGACCTGTACGAGCAAGATTTTATCTTCTGTTTCTTCTACTAAGCATACACAACGAATCACTTTGACCATTCCTTTGGGATTAATTTGATTATTACATGTAACTATGTGCTTTCAAACATAATAAATGTTTCGTTATTACAATTTCGTTTATAATATAACCATATCATATTCATCGGAGGGTATGTTTCATGGCAAAAAAATCAAAATTAACACATGTATCCAATTTAATTAGTTTAGCCGGCTTTTTAGTAGATGGATACAATGGGATTAAGCATGACGCAAAAGAAAAGAATTTAGTTTATTTATCATTAGGTTTAAGCACTGCTGGTACTTTATTAGATTTCTATGTATCTTTAAAATCTCCTAAAAAAATCCGTAAACTTGCTGCACTATTTCTATTTATAATCAATGTCACACGCTTAGCTACAAGTTATCGTAAAATTAAAGAAGATTTCTAATTTCGTATTGTTATTTTATAGTGTTAGTCAATAACATTATTGCAGACATTCTTCTTATTTTATATCTACAACTCACAAATAAACAATTAGAACCGCAATTTGCTGTATTTAACAAATTACGGTTCTATTTTTTGCAAGCCTTAAGTAAGGTTGCCAAGATTTTAGTATATTTTAATCTCTCATCTTATTGATACAGCATCATTCATTAATGAATATATCTATATGAAGATACTTGATAAGAAGGTATTGTGCGATATGTCATAATTCCTGGTGATGCACTGTAGTTCATTTCTGAAACTAAGATACTACCATCACTGTTAACACGTTCTACAAACGCAACATGACCATAATATCCTATATCTGTTTGTGCAATTGAGCCTACTGTTGGCGTATAGTTAATTGTGTATCCATCCGCTGCAGCTGCGTTATCCCAATTATTAGCATTCCACCAATATGTGCTGATACCTTTACCAATAGCTGCACGACGATTAAATACATGCCATGTACATTGACCCCATGTATATAAGTTACTGTGGCTAAAAATTGGTGTTCTATAGCTATTAGAATTTGAAGTTCTTGTTGAAGAACCTGAAGCTGTGCCAGTCACTTTTAATTTTTGACCTGGGTAAATAAAGAAATTATTTAAACCATTTAAT
>NZ_KV830914.1:127716-161368 GCF_001836955.1 Staphylococcus sp. HMSC063A07 | reverse complement strand
AAAGAAATTATTTAAACCATTTAATTGCATGATTTTTTGGTAAGTTGTGTTATATTTTGATGCAATTAAAGATAATGAATCTCCTGGTTGCACTGTATAAATACTAGATTTTGATGATTGTGATGGTTTTGTATTGTTCTTTGCAGCTGTACCAGTCACTTTTAATTTTTGACCTGGATAAATAAAGAAATTATTTAAACCATTTAATTGCATAATTTTTTGATATGTTGTGTTATATTTCGATGCAATGAGAGATAACGAATCTCCTGGTTGCACTGTATATGTACTACTACTTGTGTTTGCAGTACGGTTTGCTGTACTTTTGCTAGATCCACTTACTTTTAACACCTGATTAGGGAAAATTAAATTGGATTTTAATCCATTAAGTGATTTTAATCGTGCAATAGACATACCATATTTATGAGAAATTGACCAAACAGATTCTCCAGCTTTAACTGTATGTGTTGTAGCTGCTTCTGCCTGATGTGCGAATACGGTACTTAAAGCACTTGTCCCAATAATTGCTGCCATATATTTCTTTTTCACTAAAAAAACCTCCAATATCATTTTAATGTGTCTTTGTATTATTCATAAACATACTACTCACTATGTCTCATTACATTAAATAGCAGTAATGGCATCTCTCGACTAAATAGATGAAAATGATTGCATTAAGTCGAGACGTAGTTTACTTCATATACTATACACATTCATGTATTGTCTCGGCTTTTCGTTCTGTCTTTTATAAATCCACATATTAAAGGTAATACAAAAAACAGCAGAATACCATTTCAATTACATTACAGTATTGTGAAGTTATGATACATTACTTTGCGCTATTAAAATATTATTTTTTTTATTTATTTTTTTAACAATGTTTTTGTCGGTTATATGGCAATCTACAAACAAAATGATGCCACGATATCATTGCTAGAAAAAACTGATTTAGCCAGTTTTTCTGTACTTGGGCCTCACCCCAACTTGCGTTGTCCGTTGCCTTTCGCTTCGAAAGCCTCTTTGTTGGGGCCCCACCCCAACTTGCTTTGCTTGGTGAATTTCTTTTCGAAATTCTCTGTGTTGGGGCCCCACTCCAACTTGCTTTGCTTGGTGAAATGGGCTATCAATTGAGACTTCTTTTTTAATTTCTAATGATGTTAATGATATTGTCGAATCTATACCTAATAATTGCTTCTAATATTATCATAATGCTACATATCGACCTGCAATGATGTTAAAAGTGATCCTATATATCTTCACTCAATCTATATTCTCCGGCTTTGAGTTTGTGTGCTATTTCTGATTTTCACTAGAATGTTAGGTTGAAAAATAACGAAAAAGACAATCTCTATTTGACTTCAATAGAAATTATCTTTTTCTTAATTAGATGCATTTTAACTATGTTATTTTAAGTTATTTTAAGCTATTTTCAATCTCTTCGATTTCTTTTTGAGATAGATTAATGTATTTTTCTCCGTCTTTAATGTCTTTTTTCAATGCCTCTTGTGCTTCTTTTGAGTGATATAATTTCACAATTTTTTGATACGTTTTATTATCTTTATCCTTATCATTAACTGCTACTAAGTTTATATAAGGTTTAACAGCATCTGACTCAGATTTTTCTAAGTATATTGGATCTTTTTTAGCATCCAAACCTGATTTAGTAGCTACACCATTATTGATGACTGATAAATCAACATCGTCTAATGCTCGTGCCGTTTGTTGCGCATCTACAGCTTTAATATTTAAATGCTTAGGATTATCTTTAATATCTTTAATTGAACCACTTAAACCAAAATTGTCTTTTAATTTAATCAGTCCAGCAGCCTCAAGTAATTTTAATGCACGTGCTTGGTTTGATACATCATTTGGAATAATGACTTGTGCACCATCTTTGACATTTTTAATGTTTTTTACTTTTTTTGAATAGATACCTAACGGCGCCAACACAGTCGTACTTATAGCTGAGATTTTAGCATCTTTATGTGCTTTTTTATAAGCATTTAAAAATGCAAAGTGTTGGAACGCATTCATATCAATATCGCCGTCACTTAATGCTTTATTGGGCACATTATAATCTGAAAAATGTTTGATTTCGATATCAATATGATCCTTTTTAGCTAATTCTTTTACCTTTTCCCTTGCAGCCGTATCATTTGAAGCAACACCTATCGTTACTTTTTTATTATTGCCACCACCACAAGCTGCAAGTACAAAAATAAATGCAAGTACTAAAGTAAATAATCTTTTCATACATACTTCCCCCTAATTTTACAAAATAAAGTTAATTTCGACGTAAACGTCGAGAAATAAAATTACCTAACGTTTGAATAAATTGAACTAAAATGACTAAAACAATGACTGTGATAATAATGACTAGAGTGTCAAAACGTTGATAGCCATATACTAAGGCTAAATCGCCAATTCCACCGCCACCTACAGCACCTGCCATTGCAGTGCTACCAATTAATCCTATGATTGCAGTTGTTATCGCTAAAACTAATGAGCCTAATGCTTCAGGTATTAAAAAGTAACGAATAATTTGTAACGGTGAAGCCCCCATAGCTTTGGCCGCTTCGATAATGCCATCATCGACTTCCAATAGCGAATTCTCTACTAAACGCGCAATATAAGGTGCAACATAGACGGTTAAAGGTACTATGGCAGCTGTAGTACCAATAGAGGTGCCAACCAATAGTTTGGTAAACGGCACAATCGCAATTAATAAAATAATGAATGGAATTGATCTTAAAATATTAATCATAGGATTTAAAAGTTGATGAATTACCGTATTTGGCCATATGCCATGACGTCTAGTAATAACCAATAATACACCTAAAGGAATGCCGATAAGCGCACCAATAATCAATGATATCGTCACCATATAAAGTGTTTCATATAAGGCTTGTAATAGTTGTGAGCTATCTATACTGGACCCAAACATTGTTAAACGACCTCCTCATATTCGATA
Organism: Staphylococcus sp. HMSC063A07; assembly: GCF_001836955.1. Taxonomy (NCBI): domain Bacteria; kingdom Bacillati; phylum Bacillota; class Bacilli; order Caryophanales; family Staphylococcaceae; genus Staphylococcus; species Staphylococcus sp. HMSC063A07. Next base: position 158,400 of record NZ_KV830914.1, on the reverse strand, counting down.
TGCTGTTGACTAAAATAATTTTCTATACGCGTTCGATCAACATCGTTAAGTTGTATATCAAGCCATAAATAACAAACTGTGTTCTCTTGTATGGCAGACATTGAAGAATATATTATATTGACATCTACACCATAATTGCGTATTAGCGTATTGATTAGTGGAGAAGTCACTTGTTGCGCATCTAAAAACAAACTATATACAACATGCGAGGTGTCATTTACCAATTTAAATAAAGCTTGTAATTGTGTTGAAGGTTCTGTATTAATCACTGTTGACACAAAGTTTTTAGTTGTCTCTGTTTGTGGGTGACTGAAAACTTCTTTAACCGTACCCAGTTCAATCACTTCTCCTTGTTCCATCACAGCTACACGGTTACATATTTTTTGGATAACACTCATCTCATGAGTAATCAACATAATTGTGACACCAAATGTTTGGTTAACATTGCTCAATAATTTAAGAATAGAACTTGTTGTAGCAGGGTCTAACGCACTGGTAGCCTCATCGCATAATAATATTTTAGGGTTGGTAACAAGTGCACGCGCAATTGCAACACGTTGCTTCTGCCCACCTGAAAGTTCATCCGGAAATTGATGCATTTTATCAGCTAAACCCACAAATTCTAGCATTTCTTCAACTTTTGCTTTAATTTCATCTTTATGTTTATGGCTTAAAATAAGTGGCATCGCGACATTTTTAAATACAGTCGCTGAATTCAATAAATTAAAATGTTGAAAAATCATACCGATATCTTTCTTAACATTTCTTAAGTCTTTTTCAGAATATGTATTAATATCTTTACCATCTACGATTACTTCACCGTCTGATACTTGTTCTAGTTGATTCACTAAGCGGACAAGCGTACTCTTTCCTGCACCGCTATAACCTATCACACCAAAGATATCATGCTTTTCTATTTTAAAAGATACATCTTTCAGAGCCTGTATCGTTTCACCTTTTTTGTTGAATCTTTTATTTACTTTTTTAAATTCAATCAATAGTATCCACCCTTTATTCCGATTAACTTAATATGATTATTATGCATTATATTGAATTATATGTAGCCCGTCAATACAATTTGCTGAAAATATTTAATATTCCGACTTTTAAATTTGTAATTTCAATTTAACAAGCACACCAAAACCATAAAATAACGCTCCAATTAAAATCTTACGATTCCAATTGAAACGTTATTTAAAAGCTTAAACACCATTCACTTTCCAATCACTACTTTTCCGCTGTAATGTAACCAGGTGTTGATATAAATCCTGATTAGACATTAATTCTTGATGCTTTCCTTTTTCCACAATTTTTCCATCTTTCAACACAATTATTTGATCACAATGTTCAATTGTTTTTAAGCGATGTGCAATAACAATGACCGTTTTATCTTGAATCAGTTTACTGATTGCTTCTTGAATAAGCGTTTCGTTTTCTGGATCTAAAGATGATGTTGCTTCATCCAATAAAATAATTGGCGCTTGCTTTAAAAATGCTCGAGCAATAGAAATTCTTTGTCGTTCGCCTCCAGATAAAGTCTGACCGTTTTCACCAATTATAGTTTGATACCCTTCTGGTAATTTATCTATAAACTGTTGGCAATTCGCCATTTTTGCTGCCGCATAAATCTCTTCATCTGTAGCCTGATAGTTACCAACTTTAATATTATTAAATACCGTATCATTGAAAAGTGTGACATCTTGAAATACAAATGAATAATACGACAGTAAGTGTTCGGGATGGATGTCATTAATGTTATGACCATCAATTGTAATATCACCTGTTTTTAAGTCCCAAAATCGACATGCTAATTTCGAAAGTGTACTTTTTCCACATCCAGAAGGCCCTACTAAAGCCGTAATCTCTCCCTGATGTGCTGTAAATGTGACATCATGAATAACCTGGTTCTTATTGTATCCAAAAGATACGTGATTAAAGTGGATATCAAATTGTGAAAGTTGAATATCTTTTGAACCGCCCTGTTCTTTTATATCAAATATATCTTTAATACGTTTAGCACTTACTAAAGAATAAATAAATTCTCCTATTTTATATAACGAATTTGTTAAAGGATCATATATACGCACTGCAATAAACACAAATAAAATAAATCCCAGTATACTTAATTGTTGATTTACAAGTAATACCGTTCCTACTAGTACCATAATTCCCAAACCCATGCGAATGATATTATAAGAAATAGATATAAAGAGCCCTACTAATATTTCATAAAGTATAGACCATGGTACTATAGCCCTGATTGTTTGTTTCAATTGTTGAATATATTTCTCTTTTTGATTAGAAGATTTTATCACTTTTATATTTTCTAAGTATTCTTGTAGTGCTTCTGAAATATTAAGTTTCAATTGTCTATTCTTTTTATTTGTAGCAGCAGTTGCAAATTTAGATATCGCAATAAACAATAAAGCAATTGGCATAATCAAAAATAGTATGGCTGACATTTGCCAATTGTAAAAACTGAGCACAATTAATGTCACCATGCTTGATACTATACCAGCAATTAAATTAGCAAAGTCGCTCGTTAGTTGCTTTTCAATTACGGAAACATCATCCATTAACGTACTTGTAAAATCACTTAAATCTCTACTACTTAAATAAGATAAAGGGAGTTTCCTGAATTTCTCTGCCAATCTTATGCGCATGATAGCAGTTTCTTTGCCCGAATTAACATACATTTGCTGATAGGTCTTTAGATAAATCATATATATTAAAGTAAGTAAAGTTAAGCTTAATATAATATATTTCCAAAGATTAATTGTGTGAGGTTCTCCTATTTTTATATGGCTTATCATTTCATCTGTTAGCATAATAAGTAATATCACAGGTAAAATAACTGATAATTGATGAATTGAGGTAAATAATGTTGTTTTATATAAATCACGTTTCCCTTGTTTAGATAAAGAAAATAATGTTTGTATGTTCATCTTTCCACCCCTATTCTCCAATTAACACTTTGCTGATAATTATTATACATTCGTGCATAAACACCATTTTCTTTCATTAATGAACGATGTTGTCCTTCTTCAACTAATTCTCCTTCGTCAATGACTAAAATTTGATCCGCATGCGTCACTGTAGACAATCGATGCGCTATCATGATAACGGTCTTATTTTTCATCATTGAATTAAGTGCTTGTTGGATTTTATACTCATTCTCAGCATCACTAAAGGCTGTTGCTTCATCTAATAGAACGATAGGGGCATCTTTCAACATTGCCCTAGCTATTGTTATTCTCTGAATTTCTCCTCCTGATAAATAGCTACCTGATGTACCAAACACGGTATCTAAACCGTTAGGCATTTTATTAATAATTTCACGACATTGCGCTTGATCAACCACGCGCTCAACCTCTGCCTTTGTAGCATCTGGTTTATAAAAACGAATATTTTCTAACAAACTAAGTTTAAATAGTTTCGTCTCTTGAAACACAAAACTAATATTAGACATTAAATCTTCATATGACATTTTCTTTACATCGACACCGCCTACTAATACAGAACCTTCATCCAAATCATAAAATCGAGTAATCAAATTAAATATTGTTGACTTTCCACTTCCAGAAGGACCTACAATTGCAGTGACACTATTAGGATGACATGTAAATGATAATTTATTAATTGCTTTTTGTTTCATGTCTTCATATGTAAAACTGACCTTATTAAAAGTAATATCAAAACGCGTAGGTTTTATAGAAATCGTTGGCATTGATAATGCTTTTGCTTTATATATTTTTTTGTCAAGATGATCCATTGCATGAAAAATAATCATAGCTTTATATGAACTTTCCATAATTCTCATCAACATAAATGCTACTAGTGGTGTAAAAATTACAAAGAAAATATAACTTAAGAGTAGGGATTTTAGCTGCTCTGAATGATTAAAGAAGATAATGGTTGCCGGTATAAGAAAAGAAAAAATACCATAAACACAAACGATATAACCGCTCATCGCTTTCTTCATTGATAATGCATAACTTACGGTAAAATCCCTATAATTTTCGATAGCATGATTAAATGATTTAAATGAAAAAGCAGTTTGCCCAAATATTTTTACTACTGATATACCACGAACGTATTCAACAACATCATTACCCATATTTGCTGATGCTTCTTGATATTTTTCTAAAAACGCTTTGCTATCTTCTCCCATCATAAATTTCAAAAGAAGAAAACCTAAAATAACTGGAATTAAACAAATAAGAGATAGCTTCCAATCAAATATAAAAATCAATACTAAAAAAGCGATTGGTGTCGTTAATGCCTGTGCCATATCAGGCAACTGATGTGCTATATAATGTTCAACTTCTTCAGTATTCTTTTCAATAAGCTTACGTAATTTACCACTTTGTCTTTTCTGAAAATATCCTAACGGCAATTCGTTCATATAATCGATAAGTGTTATTCGATATTTAGCTACAGTGTTAAATGCCACTATATGAGATAGTAGTAAAGCTAAACCATAAAACATAAATGCGACTGATACATAAATAACAGATTGCCATCCAAAATATGTCATCTTCTCAATGACTGATTTATTTAAATTACCTTTCGCTGACAACATACTTTCAATAACATAATAAACATTCAAATACGCGCCTAAACTTATAACACTCGAAACAACAGACAATAAAATCGCTAAATAAAACAAATATTTATACTTTCCCATGAGTGTTTTTAATTTGCCTAAATGTTGGTTTTTCATATAAATTTCGAGACTAAGCTACTCATGTTCATTTTAAAAGTTGCTTGACGACCGAAAATAGCGTCATCTCTTCTCCTTTCTTATTTCATTCTTGCATATTTAATATAAAAATGAATATTATCTAATATAATTGAAAATTATTATCAATTAATATATTACAAATGTATCCTTATATGATATTTATGTCAAATTACACTTAAAAATTTTATAGCACTTTATGAATATTGATTAAAAAAACCAAGCAACTCTAAATATAGCTGCTTGGTTTTTTTATAATTAAACTTTATTTTATTGTATCTAACGCTTGTATAAGATCATTCACTAAATCTTCTGTATCTTCAATACCTATCGATAAGCGAATTAAGCCATCTGTAATACCTTCTTTAGCGCGAATGTCTGGGGGAATTGATGCATGGGTCATCAGCGCTGGAACAGATATCAAACTTTCTACTGCTCCTAAACTTTCTGCTAAAGTAAAATACTGTGTCTCACGTATGACGCGTTTGGCAAGCTCCGTATCTTTCACTTCAAAGGCAACAACTCCTGTGTGTCCACTTGCTTGAACAAGATGTACATCATGATTTAAGTGTGTCTTGATACTTGGGTGAAACACTTGTTGAACAGCTGGATGCTGTTGTAACATCTCTATGATGCTTGTCACATTACGATTAATTTGTTCCATACGTAATCCAAGTGTCTTAACTCCTCTTACTAATAGATAACTATCTTGAGGTCCAAGAACACCTCCTGTTGAATTGGAAATAAAGCCAATTCGTTCTCCTAGCTCGTCGTTTGCTGTGACAACTAAACCTGCAACTACGTCACTGTGACCACCAATATATTTCGTTGCTGAATGAAGTACAATATCAATACCAAAATCAAGCGGATTTTGATAATACGGCGTCATAAATGTATTATCGACAACTGAAATTAACTGATGCTGTTTAGCAATTTCGGCTGTTTTTTTAATATCTGTAACACGTAATAATGGATTGGATGGTGTTTCAATATATAACATTCTTGTTTGTGGTTTAATAAATTGTTCTACATTCTCAATATATGATGTATCAACAAAATCAACTTCAATACCATAACGTGTAAAAACTTTAGTTAAAGCACGATATGTACCACCATAAACATCAGAATTTAAAATAATGTGGTCTCCTTTATCTAGTAACATCATAACGGCACTCACCGCTGCCATGCCCGAACCAAAGGCAAATCCATGCTTACCATGTTCTAAATCAGCAATAACACTTTCAATAGCCCCACGTGTAGGATTTGCTGTTCGTGAATATTCATAGCCTTGTCTTAAATCACCAATATCATCTTGTAAATAAGTACTTGTTTGATAAATAGGGGTCGTTACTGCACCTGTATAAGTGTCTGTAGTATGTCCACCATGAACCATTTGCGTTTTTTTATTCATCTTTAATCATACTCCTTTATAATTGAAAATTTGTTTTGACATATAGCGATCACTACCGTCGGGAAAAATAGTTACAATAACACCTTTATCGAGTTGTTGTTTTATTTCCAAAGCACCCTGTAGCGCTGCTCCTGAAGAACTTCCCACAAGTAAGCCTTCACGTTGTGCTAATTGTCTGACATTGTTAAAACCATCAACATCACTTACCGTAATAATGTCATCAACGAGGTTCCGTTTGAGAAATACAGGCCACTTTTCAGAGCCTATCCCTTCAATATCATGTGGGTGGCTCTCCCCTCCATTAAGTATTGAACCTTCTGGCTCTACTAAAATATTTTTCACATTAAAAGGTTTAAGATGCGAAGCCACACCAGTAAATGTCCCTCCTGAACCTATGCCAGCCACAAAATAATCAATTTGTGGTAATGAATGAGTAATTTCTTGACCCAAGGTATTTTTATATGCAGCAGGGTTGTCTTGCGATTCAAATTGGTTCATATATACTGCCCCTGTAGCTGCAGCATATTGCCGCGCTTGATATTGTGCACCAAGCATGCCTTCAGCTTTAGGTGTACGTGAAATATCAGCACCTAGCGCGCGCATAATAGCAATTTTTTCTTCTGAAAAACCATCTGGTGCAAATATTTTACAATTTATATTAAACCTGTTAGCAGCGATGGCTAACCCAATACCTGTATTACCAGCAGTAGCTTCAACAATCGTATCCCCAAGATTTAGACGTCCTTCATGCAAAGCCGTCTCAATCAAATACTTGCCTAAACGGTCCTTCACACTACCACCCGGATTAAATTGTTCTAACTTTGCATATATCTGGACATTGTTATCACTATAACTTTCGAGTAAAACAAGTGGCGTATGTCCTATTAAATCATAAGCGATCATATTAATTGTGAGTATGACAAACACTGCGTACGTAGTGTCTATAGCCACCGTGCATCGTCAACTCATTGAACCTTCTTTCTTGAAAAATTAAATCTTACTTAATAACTAAGGATTTTACGCTATAACTTCTTTTTTTGCAATCTCTATGTTTATTGCATGTAGTACAATGCCTGGCTCACAATATGACTGTTCTTGAATTGTCTTTGCATGTTAGGATAAATATGTAAAAGGACAAATTAAAACAATTGACAAACCACACTTACAAAACATATCGGGAGATGATGACCTATGCCATCGAAACAGAACTTATCGCTTTCTGTTTTTACAAATGAGCAATTTAAAAAATTAAAGTACAGCACAACAACATTTAGGAATTGCATGTTTGATGCGCTAGAAGTAAATAAAAGTCGCTTTAAAAAATGTGATTTTTCAGAAGGTATTTTTAAAAATATAAAAGCTATAAGTAATAGTAAATTCATCTATTGTGATTTCACTCAAAGTATTTTTGATGATGTTCATTTTTATAATACGTTATTTAAATATGTTGAATTTACTACCACAACGTTTGAGCGCAGTCACTTTAATAATATAGAATTTCAGTATTGTAATTTCAATCATCATTACCTACACGATGTGGCACTACAAAATGTCGTATATGACAAGGTGTACTTTGAAAACATAACACTAGATTTATGCCAACTTGATAATGTAACGTTCAATCATTGTACATTCAAAAATGTAACGATTAATCAGTCAAGTTTGCCCGATAAACTTAAAGTACAATTACAGCACGATGGTGTTCATTTTAAAGATAATTAATAAGTAAAGAAGAGCACTTACCCATAACTTGGCTAAGCGCTCTTATTTTAAATCTAGATTTATATAATTTATAAAGCATATGCTGTTCGCGTATCATTGTTCGTCTTTAAAATAACTGCACTAAAAACACGAGTATAATAACAAGTGGCATCACGTATTTAATAAGATAATACCATGGTATAAAAAGTTTAAATTTATCTTTACCAAAATTTTCTTTTAATAATTTTTTATCTAATAGTTGACCAACAACAAGTGTTGTACCTAACGCGCCTAAAGGCATTAGTATATTAGACACTAAAAAGTCCATATTATCAAAAATTGTACCAGCTAAAAATTTAAAATTGTTTAACGTACTAAAGGATAATGTTGCAGGAATACTGATGATAAACACTAATGCACTAGCAATCATCGCTACAACTTTACGTTTCGAGTTATCATTTTTAGTAAAATTAGACACATTTAGTTCTAGTAACGATATAGATGACGTAAGTGCTGCAAATAAAAACAGAATGAGGAATATAAAGTAAAACACAATTCCAAAATGCATTTTACTAAATACAAGTGGCAACACCTTAAATAATAGTCCTGGTCCTTCTTGAGGATGGTAACCAAACGTATGCAATGCTGGAAAGATTGCTAAACCAGCCATGACTGAAATCATGATGTTCATAACAACGATAGAAAGTGCCGATGATTTAATGGTCATAGCTTTAGGTGCGTAACTTGCATAGGTAATCATGCCCGTCGTTCCCAAAGACAATGTGAAAAAGGATTGGCCTAGCGCAAAGAGTACACCTTGCATAGAAATATCTTGTATGCGAGGTTGCAAAATATACTGCACACCCTCTAACGCACCGTCTAAAGTTAATGATTTTATTACAATAATTAGTAGAAATATAAATAATAATGGCATCATGATTTTAGAAGCTTTTTCCAGACCACCTTCAACGCCTAACATCACGATGACCATTGTTAATGCGATAAAGATGCCTTGTCCAACTACAGTAATCCAAGGGTTACTTATCATGCCCTCAAAGCTAATCTGAGTTAAGGAGTTATGTTCAAGTGACAGCATTTGTAATATAACATGTCCTATATATATAATAATCCAGCCTCCAATAACACTATAGAAGCCAAATAGCACAAACACTGCTAAATTCCCGTTCCAACCAATCAAATTCAACCATTTTTTCCCTGTCAATTTACTGTATATTTGGGTCGTATAAGTACTTCCCATTTTACCAACAGTAAATTCCATAATAAGCAGAGGTAATCCCACAAATATAGTGAACAGTAAAAATAATGATAAAAACGCGCCACCACCATATATTCCTGCCATATAAGGAAATTTCCACATTGCACCTAGTCCAATAGCTGATCCAGCACTGGCTAAAATAAAACCAGTTGAGGTTTTCCATTGTGACTCCTTACTCATCATAACAACTCCTTTAGTACGTTAAAGCGTTTATGTGCTTAAGTACTACTGTAACATGTGTAGTCAATACGTGCAATATACATATAAAAATAAAAAATAGTGCAGTGACTTTGTCGTATTCACAAAGCCTGCACTACTGGTAAGTTATTCATAATCTTCGAAACCATATGCAATAGTCTGTCCATCTGTAACTTCCGTTATCTCTAAGCTTTCTATATGATCCACATTAATATAATGTACACTGTTACCTGTGTTTAAGTATAAATATGCAAGTTCGTCAAATTCATCTATCAAACGTTGATGACACGTTTCTTTATCTTTCCCATAATCAAAACTTTTAAATTCTTTAAATGTCTGTCCTGAAGTCGTCGTATAAATTAATAAAAATGTACGTTTCATTTTATTCTATCTCCTTTGTATTTTTTATCTCAAGATTGAAAAAATGTCACTATATCGTTGATTACATCTTCACTCCCTTCACCATAAGTCATTAAGTGTTTACTTAACCGGTATGCAGTTAATGACTTATTTGTTTGTGTCATATGCTCAGCAATATATTGTGCGCTTTCTTGATAAGAAGCGTCATCTTGTTCACCATATAGAACCATTGCATCTGCATTGATATGTGCTAAATCATGCATGATATCTGTTATAAAAAGTCTAAATGCGGTCAATTGTGAATGATATTGTTTAATTGTGTTTAATTGCTTTTGTGCTTCACTATCAGACAGGTGTTGTAATTCATTCATACGCTGTCCATAACGTTCCATACGCCACGCAATACCTGTTTCTGCTTTTTGATGGGGAGCTGACATAACAGCAATCTTAGCCACAGGATACGTTTCAGCTATCTTAAGTGTCAATAATCCACCTAAAGAAACGCCTGTAACATATATTTGTTTGTAGCCTTGTTGTTGTAAAAACTTGTATCCATTTTGTGCATCATGCCACCAATCATTAATATCAAACGCTATTAATTCAGTAAGCGGTAATCCATGCCCTCGATAATTTGGTGCGTAACAAGTAAAACCTTGTTTATGCAATGCTTGCGCTAATGGTTTCACATCTCTAATCGTGCCGGTAAATGAATGTAATAATAAGATAGCTTCTTCACGATGTCCTTCTAAATATATCGGTCTTGGCGAAGTTAATTTCATACTTCTATCCTCCATTGATAACCCATCGTTCTTTACGACGTTATTGTTTATTTCTTATGTAAAACAGTGGATACATAGCTAAGAAAAGCATCATCCAAATGACTGCAAGTGCTACACCGCCTAGTACATCTCCCACATAATGCGCATGAAAATATAAGCGACAACTTAAAATACCTATCCAGAATAATAATGCCAGTGATATTATCGTCCATTTCGCATATAAGCGCGTTACATAGGATACCGTCATAATTATAATAACAATACATATCAATGTACTTGCATTTGAGTGACCACTTGGATATGAGAAGCCATGGTCTTGAGGCAGATGATTGTATGGTCGTGATCGTGCAACAACTTGTTTAATTAAGAAGTTCATCCAACTACCTGTAAAAACAGCAATCAGTGACCATAATGCTGTACGTTTAGATTTGACAGCAATCACTACCGATAATAGAACCATCAATAACATCACACTTGATACTTCACCAATTGTTGCACAGAACGTCATAATAGTGTTGAACCATGAACCTTCAAAACCGCGCTCTGGCGTGCCAAAATAATCAGTCATTAGCTGCAATGATGCCGCATCAATATGTTGTATAAATGATGTGCGATGCATTACACCTACAGTTAATAATGTAAAAATAAGTACGCTTATCACAAAGATAGGTATGAGCCATTTAGACGTATAAAATTGTTTATTTATCATATATTTTATAAATCCTCTTTCTCTATGATTAAAATTGCGTGCACTGTGCTATACTTCAAATAACATTGTTCGTGACTAACCCAATCTCGCATCAAGTATGACGTACTATCCACACAATGTTAAATATTGAAAATTACACTGTCGTACAGCAAGTGCCTGAAGTAACAGTGAGACACCTCAAATTATAATCGTTTCTCCAAATTCTCTGTTAATTTAAATATAATTACTCTTTCTCCTGTTTTTGTACTTAAATCTGAGTGAAAACTTTTAACAGAAACACCCGTAATGTGATCAATAATATTCATTAAATCATCTTGCCCAGATTCAACTAACTCGGATCGCGTTCTCTTTATGTTAAGGCGTCCTTCGTTTGTTTCACATACCCTATACTCTGCTGGAGTCAGCACACCTTGTAAATTGACAATGACCATATCTCTTAAAATGTCAGTTTTAACCGATAGTGAGCCTCGACCTAAAAAATCTTTTTCCCATTGCGTAATAGCTGTGCTAATATCCGCTTCATAGCTACCTTTAGTCTTAGTCATTTCTATCATATTCTCCTAATATTAGATTATATTAAGTTTAACATTTTTTAGCCTAATTCCGAAGATATAAAAGGTACAACCCTGACATATTATTTCGAAACAGTGGGTTGTACCTTAGTATTACCAATCTTTAATATCTCCGTTTTCATCTATGCTAGCTAATCTTAGCCATTGATGCGCCACCTTTTGAGCAAAATGTTTATTTGTAGTTAAAAGTCTTTCTATATATTTATCAGGTGCCTGAATCATAATTAAAATACGAATAGGTGCATGATAGGTTTCATTGTCTCCAGCCATCACAGATTGCCAAGGTAAGCCTGAAAGCAAATCACTAGAATTCCCTTGCATAACACCTACGCCAGATGTTACAGATTGTGTCGTTTTATTACCACTACCATAAAAATGTGGTGCAACGGTCGATGCATAATATTGTAAATTAATCCATTGTGCTACAAGTGCTGGACCTGAAATAATGGTATCTAGTAATTGTCCATCTTCGTCTTTACGCCAATCATAGTTATGTAGAAATGCACGTCCTTCTAAATTACATTGAGCCGTTAACTCACGCTGTCCGATAATAAACGATGCATTGCGTGCCAAGCCCCACTCTGGACGTATTTCACTCCAGTCAGAAGCATAACGTTGCGCCTCTCTCCGCGGATGACGTTCATTGTCTTTAGGATTAACACTAGGTAATTGTGACAAACGTTCTAAATTGGCATGGTAGCTAATCTCTGGCATAGCTTGATTTAGCGTATTAAATGCTTTCTGTGCCGCTTCAGTAAGTTGAGGGACATACAGCCATTCAAGTGTATCAATTGACGTTTGATGTTCTGCCGCAACAAACACAGTATCTTCTGGGATTGAAATACCTTCCGCTTCTAATCCCAGGCGTACATCTGAAAGATTACACATCATTGCGAGTAGTTTCGCATTAAATCCACTCGCCGCACCACCACAAGCACCACACTCTAAAGATGCATGATATGGATTATTATTAGAACGACTTGCATGTCCCCCTAAGACAACTAATGGTGCAAAGTCAGTTGTTAAGTCCATCAACTGTAATGCATTTTTTGTAAAAGCAATTTGTTCTGCTTTTGTAAATCCTACGGGTAACTGGGAATAAATTTGTGCTTCTCTATCAATCGTTAAATGTGTCTCCGGTTTTTTCAACCATTTGTGCTGCCATAGCTTTACAAGATAGGCTGTTGTTTTAGGAAATAACGTACTTGCTACAGTATTCAAACTAAGAAATGGTCCACTGAGCTCAGGTAAAAGTAAACTCGGTAAGACATTGTGTTTCATTAATTTAAATGTGTAAAACAATGAAGTTACTGAATGTTGTTGCTGATTATAGATATCTAACGCTTCACGATTTGCGTATTCTCTAATTGCATATGCTGGTGGCACCATAACTGGCAATGAATTATGCGCAAATTGTTCGTCTAACGCTTCTTTTCTTATTGGCAACCCAAAGAAACCCGCGATGCCTATTGTTTTAAATGGTCCCGCATGCTCAATATGCCGTCTGAATGGCTCAGAACGCACGTCAATGCAAAAAGCTAATTGAACTAGCGTATCTTTATTTACAGGTGGTTTTGCTTCAGATAATGCCTCGACCAATTCCCGTTTATGTGTTTCTTCCCAAGCTTCTAACCATATTTTTTTAAAATATAATGGATTAAAGCGCTTAGCAAAGCGCAGATGTTCAATTTGGTCATCAATTGATAATGAGAGCCATGTATCAATCGTCATATTGCCATAATAAAGCCATTTACTAACTAATTCTTTCACTCTTCTTTCAACATTTAAGACTGCCGGACGGCTCATTTTTTCAGTATCTAATAAAATACATTCCATCGTTAAACGAATAGCTAAGTATTGCGTTAGTATATCTTTATCATTGTCATTTTGTTGCGCTCGATAATACAACATTCCAGCCCATCCAGGCAGCGATAACAAGTGCCCTGTTAAATAGCTTTCTTTTTCATCTTCTGCAATATCTAAATGATTTAAAGAAATATTCAAGGCTTCTTTATAATTTTCTGGTAAAGTCTTAATCATTTTTCTTTGCGTCTTACTTAACATTGGATCATGTTGCGCAAGATGTAACCATGCTGCATAGAAACCATGCTCTCTTTTAGGCATCGTCCAGCTCGATTGAAACTGATCTATATACAGCTTTGTCCATTTAATAATATGCGTATTTAATTCATCCATTAGTGACTCACCTTTAGCATTATAGGCATTTGCACTTTTCGAGCGCGCATATTTAAATGCTTCATCTTCAAATATCACTTTTAGTTTTGCTACCTCTAACATAAAGTAGCCTTCCTTAGTGATTAAATCCTCTGGTATGGGCATAATTTGAAGTGCATTATTACAATAACTATCAATATGTGTTTGCGGAATCGTCGTAGCGTAATTATTTAAATCTTGTTTCAACGCCTGTTGAACAATAGACACATCAATTTCACCTTTTTCCGCAGCTGCCATGACTGCCGAACGACTAGGATATAAATCTATATCACGCTCATGCTTGAACCATTGCACAACTTCATCAAAAGTACGATGCTCCATAGCTTCCCATGGGTTTCTGGCCGCAAAGATAGAAATAGGTGATAATGGCGTAATCACTTTGCAAGCTGCCTGTACAATATCTTCTATGTCCCGATATGATGTAGTCATTACATTTCACCTCTTTATAAGTATTTTTGTAAATAATTAGGATGACTTTCTACTGATTTAAATTTAGCTTCTCCAATTTTCACTAACCACAAGTACACAATAGCAAACGCTGTCGAATCACGTCGGCGAGCTACCCATATACTCAGTATGCTGCCAAACACTAGCATTGCGATACTGATGACAACACTGATCATAGGTGGATGTGTAACATGTATAGAAATTGCACTTAAAATATTGATAAAAAACGCATGCGTCACATAATAAACTGCTGCCACAAAGATTAATACCACAATGCCCAATAGTCTACCAATAATCCCTCTATTTAAAGCGATCAATTGATTCCAAGAAACTGAGATAGACCATGCCAAAATAAATGCACTAATTAAGTTATACGCACTATGATCATTAATCATCCAAAATAATATTGCCAATAATAACGCTAACCCCCTGCCAGTTAAAGTCCAACCATAAGAACGCTGAACATTAGGAGGCGTTGGGATATTAAACCGTTTAACAATTGAACCAGATTGTAAAAATAACGTTGCTTTAAATACACCATGGAGAATCAAATGTATAATTGCTGCCGAATAAACACCTAAGGCACATTGAACGAGCATAAATCCCATTTGGCTCATCGTTGAACCTACAAGCTGTCGCTTATAATCTACATGTACCAGACTAATCCCAGAACCAATCAACACTGATAAGCTTGAGATTATCAATAAAATAGTCAAAGCAATTGGATGATCAAACACTGGAGAAAAACGTGTTAAAATAATTCCACCAGCATTTACAATTCCAGCATGCATGATTGCTGAAACAGGCGTCGGTGCAACGACAGATTCAATTAACCAACTTTGAAATGGATATTGTGCAGCCGGAATAATGACTGACAGCACAAGCAGTAAATTCATCAAGAAATACAATGCTCCGTTCATCGTTGTTTCCTTGGAGATATTAGGATAAATTCGCCACTCTCCTGTCCCTATGTATAAAACAACAACTACTAATACTAATGCTAACCAACCTAATAAAAAAGCACGCGCAGATACTTTCGCTGCTTCAGCTGGTACTTTCCAAGTACGATTTAGTCGAAGCAGCTGCGTCAATGCAAATAAAGTTAAGCCCCAACAAAAGACCATTAGGCGTAAATCATCACTTAACCATGCGATAGATGCAAATACCGTCGTACAAGTAAACCATGGGAAATATTTTTTATAATTATGATCACCTAACAGATAGCGCATAGAAAATTTTTGAATTATAAAGCCAAGCGTTAAGATAAAGCTAACTAGCAACCATGCCAGTTTATCAACGGCAAACAGACTAATGACTTGGCGTTGTTGTGTTGTCACAAGTCCAATGATGGCAACAACAATAGGCAATGTTAAGCATAAAAGATGCAGTTTAATATATTTAATAGGACAAGACGGTAAAATATAGACGATGCCACTTAACATTGCAATAGACAAAGTAATAAAAAATAAAATAAGTAAAAATTGCTCACTCAGCATAACTGTTCCTCCAATTGACAATATTGCTATGTCGAATAACGATTTAAACAAAAAAGCCTACAATAGCATGACTACTCTCATAAGTTTGAAGAGGTATCAATACTACTGTAGGCTTCTTTTTCAACTTATTATGTATAAAGTAAACGCTTTACTTCTTATATAATCTTTTAAAAAGCTACCTAAGTTATCAAGTTTATCATTTGTAAAATAAGCGATCCATTTCTCCCCGTTCAATCCATATAGATACATGAATTGCCCGAGAAAGACTCAGATACTATTTTAAGCGTAATAATTACAATATATTGTATAACGTAATGAATGTCAAACCCAGTCATACAATTATGAAGGCTCACCTTGAAAAGCGATTCAGCGATTACGCTAAATTAAACCATATATAATAAAACATCTACCTATAATATAGGCAGACGTAAGTGGATAAAATGAATTTGTCATTTATTTTAAGGGTAACATATTTTACTACAAAAGAATGTAGTAATTATGTGTAAACACTTTAAAATACAGTAAAATTTCCTTTTAAGAGTGTTAACACAACGATAGATATCATTTACTTATATTTTATATCATATACCAAACATTGTTATTTTTAGTCAATGAGGGTTGTTATTTTATTTATTTGCCTACATAATATTAGTTATACTTTTTAGTATATTCTGCTATACCCAGCATTGAACCACTATGGTAAAAACAACAACGAAAGGACTGTTAAAATTTGAAACAATCTCGTTTTTTTAACATGGCAACGATCATATTCACATTAATAAGTGCTTTTATCGTTTATACCACACTGTTTACAAATTTATATAATAATACCTTATTCAGTTTTTGGTATTGGCCAGGTGCAATCATTTTATTTATTACACTAGCATTAACTATTATCAGTATCTATTTTGGTAAACATACGGTCTTATATATTTTATTATTTATCTTAAATATTATAATGCTAGTCATATTTACAGCACCTATCATCTTAGCCTAAAACCATTATGACGCGTTTGAAACACAAAATCAGTTTCAAGCGCGTTATTATTTAAATATTATTGCAAATGCCATTGATACGGATCTGGTAATAGCGACCAGTCTTGGTTTATTTCGCTGCTATTAATGAGACACCGATCTAACTCTGCAGTTATTCTTTCTTGGTCTAAGTCTGTACCAATAATAACAAATTGTGTTTGTCTATTACCATACTCAGGGTCCCATTCATTTAAAACATCTGGTCGTTTTGCTAAAATTTGGCGTTGTTGCGTTTCAGACATACTAGCCACCCAATAAGTAACAGGTTCTATTTGTTGTGAAGACCCTGCTTGAGACAATAAACATGCTACCTGATTATACTGTGCCAACCATACAATCCCTTTTGCCCTAACGATATTTTGAGGCAGTTGCATCAACCATTGTTCTAATCGTTGAGCATGAAATGGCAAGCGTCTGCGATAAACAAAGGAGCCAATACCATATTCTTCAGTCTCAGGAGTATGCGCCTTATGATCACCCTCTGTTAATTCTTTAATCCAACCAGCTGAATTTCTAGCGATATCAAAATCAAATAATTTAGTATCCAGAACTTCATCTAAATTGACTTGGCCTTGTGTTGTTTTAATTATGTGTGCTTGTGGTTGCAATTGCCTTAAAATAAGTTCAAGCCTTTGTAAATCATGCTCAGCGACTAAGTCAGTTTTATTGATAATAAGCACATCACAAAATTCAACTTGATCTATTAATAAATCAGCAATCGTACGTTCATCTCCATCTCCTACTTCCTGGTCTCTATCGGCCAATAAATCTTCTGATCGAATATCATTAATAAAGCGATTTGCATCCACCATGGTCACCATAGTATCTAGTCTACATAAAGACGTTAAATCAATTCCTAAAGCTTCATCCATATAAGAAAATGTCTGCGCTACTGGCACAGGCTCAGAAATACCTGTTGACTCAATGACAATTTGATCAATGCCACCTTTAAGTACAAGTCGCTCTACTTCTTTCAACAAATCATCACGTAATGTACAACATATACATCCATTAGATAATTCAACTAACTTTTCATCCGTACGAGACAAGCCACCCCCTTGAGCAACTAATTCTCTATCAATATTGATCTCACTCATATCATTCACGATGACAGCAATGCGACGCCCCTCACGATTTTGAAGAATATAGTTCAGTAATGTTGTCTTTCCTGAACCTAAATAACCACTTAATACTGTAACTGGAATTTTTGCCATAACAACCTTCCTTTACAAATCGTAATAATTACGTTTTAAATTTTAGTAAAAGCAGGTATTTTTAGCAACCTTTTTTTGATTATTTTAAATAATGGTTACAGTAAAATACAATGCGGTTGTATATGCCGGTCATGATTAGCAATCGCTTCAATACAATGTTTATCTTTGGCCGAATCTTTAACCCATTTCAAAGATTTTATTGCTGCTTCTTTATCTACAAGTACACCAGGTAAAATCTCTTCCTTCCAAGATCTTTCTGCATAGCCCACATCTGACGCAAGTAAGACGTAATCCTGATAATCATTGGTAATCTTAGTTGCGCATAAGCCTTTACTATGCCCTGGTACCCAAATCATTTGTACAGAATTGTCTCCAAATACATCATAGGATTTGCCTTGAGGCCCTATTCCAGTATCTTCAAATTTAAATGGCTGTAAATGAACACCTTTCCATTCATGTTGTAAATAATGCATTTTATCCGTTTGAATCGCATCATATTCAGGTTCACTTAACATAATCCTTTTGGCATGTTTAACTAGTCTCAGTCCATCGGCATGATCACAATGCATATGGCTCATTAATATATAATCGATATCACTCGGCTTATATCCCAGTTGTGCTAACTGTTCATGAATCGCCTGACCCGCTGGCAAGACCGCTTTATTCACAGGGTATTGAAACGATAAATTACGAATTTGCTTTGTCCTATTATCAGTATGCCAACCGGTATCTATTAAAATAAGACCTTTAGGATGCTCAATTAAATATGCGGAAACGGGTAAAGCAACCTGATGTTTCTTACTTCTAAATAATCCTGTCCATGCTAAAGGATTACGACTCACATTAGAAAAAGGTAACGCTTCATCAACTATCACTGTTCCCGTATGCAAAATATGAATTTTTATTTGTTCCATTACATAACCCTCCATCACTAACTATTCATCGTACGTTTGATTTGTTCGAGATAACCTAATATTTCAGCTACTTGTTGATCATTAATATGAAATTTATCCATTAATCCTTGGTATAATTTCATTTGTCGTGTTTCATAAAAATGTATGCCTTTTTCAGTTAAATATACTAACTTTTCACGCTTATCGTGCCCTGCTTGTTTAATCACAAAACCCATTTGTTGTAATTTACTAATTCGCTTAGAAATGGCCGTCTTAAATACACCCTGCGCTTCAGCAATTTCATTAATTGTCAGAGAACCATGTTCATTGAGTAATTTAAACACACCCATTTGTTCCCTAGAAATATTTATATCTTGTTCATCCAGTACTTCATTGATGGCTTTACTTAATTCAATGAACAATAAATGTGCTTGATTCAGATTTTGAAATGTACTTTGATTCATATCGTCACCTCACAACACATAGTACACCCAGGTGTACTATTGTGCAAATTAATGGCACTTTTAATCTTGAGATTCATGGATTAAAAGTGCATTAAGCGAAAGTTCCTAAGATTGTTCAAGAAACCGTTTCAACTCATCCGCAGTTTCTTTACCCTGATTAACAGCTGCTAAAGCGACCGCTTCACGCATCTCAGCATTTACCGTGTTATAGTTATAGTGTTCTAAAATACTTACCACATTAGCATCAGGTTTAACTAAGAAAACAGCTTTACCTTCTCGTTTCATTCGTGTAAAAATATCGTTCAAACGATATGGCGTTGCTACAGGCAAATTGGTCGTTAAAATAACCACTTTATTCACACCATCTATGACATCAGGATTTTCCATAGAATATGAGCCACCATCATAATATAAATGATTATTGATAGGAATAGGTTGCCACACCCCCTGCAATGCTGAACTAGCTGCTAAAGCATCTACTAAATCAACATTTGAATATTTATTAAATACCTTTCTCTCAGATGTTTCTAATTCAGTAGCCACAACTTGTAATTGCTCATTCCATTCTAATGGCACACTCCCTAATCGTTCTCTAATCATATTACGTCGTTCTTCTAAAGAAACGAAGGGGTGTGTATTCTTTGAAATTTCACCCATACCAGCGACCCACGACTTATCGGACAAACTCGATTTAGCCAATTCATCAAACGTTTTAAATAAATTAGTCATTTCAGCATCAGAAATAGGAGTTATTTCATTAACTTTCTTAACAATTTGTTCCTGCCATATTGTCTCCCAGTCCAATGGAGAAGATAAAGTCGCACTTACCTGTGAACCTGCAGAAGTGCCTACAATATAATCCACTTGTCTTAAATTTAATCCAGCATCTGCCACACCTTTAAGAAAACCCAGGTGAAATGCGATACCGTAATGTCCACCACCACTTAACACCAAACTACTTTTGTCAGTCATATCAAAATATACCTCATTTCATTTATCAGTCTTCATAGCTTATCACTATCAATTAAATAATAAAAACATTCTACCTACTATAGCTAAGCTGAAAAAATTCGAAAATAACATTAATTTTTGACACTAACGTATTCAAAACTTATTCAACACTAAAATAAAAAAGACTAGAAACCCTAAAATAAAAGTTTTTCTAGCCTATCATTTAATGTTATTTCATTATTCCCACTCGATCGTACTTGGTGGCTTAGAAGTAATATCATAGACAACTCGGTTAACATGGTCTACTTCGTTTACGATACGACTTGAGATCTTTTGTAACACTTCCCAATCGATACGCGCAAAATCACTTGTCATACCATCAATTGATGTTACGGCACGGATACCAACTGTATAATCATATGTGCGATAGTCTCCCATGACACCTACAGATTGGATACCTGGTAACACTGTAAAGTATTGCCAAATATCTCTTTCAAGCCCTTCTTGACGAATGACTTCTCTTAGAATGGCATCTGATTCACGAACAATTTCTAATTTATCTTCGGTAATTTCACCTAATACACGGATACCTAAACCTGGTCCAGGAAACGGTTGTCGCCATACTAAATGTTCAGGAATACCTAGCTCAATACCTAAAGCACGTACTTCATCTTTAAATAGCGTATTGATTGGTTCAATTAATTCAAATTCCATATCTTCAGGCAATCCACCCACATTGTGATGTGACTTAATTGTTTGCGCCGTTTTTGTACCTGATTCAATGACATCGGTATAAAGTGTACCTTGAGCTAAGAAATCAACATCTGTTAACTTAGCCGCTTCATCATCAAAGACATAGACAAATTCGTTACCGATGATTTTACGTTTTTGTTCTGGATCTGAAACACCTTTTAATTTGTTCATAAAGCGCTCTTGTGCATTAACACGAATAATATTCATATCAAAGCCTTCGCCAAATTGTTCCATCACCATGTCACCTTCACCTTTTCGAAGTAATCCATGGTCCACGAAGATACATGTTAATTGATCGCCAATCGCTTTATGTAATAATACTGCGACAACAGATGAATCTACACCGCCACTCATCGCACATAACACTTTGCGGTCGCCAACACGTTTGCGAATTTTATCAATTTCAATATCGATAAAGTTCTCCATAGTCCACTCGCCAGTACAATTACATACTCGGCGCACAAAATTACGTAATAAATCGTTACCAAATTCTGTGTGACGTACTTCTGGATGGAATTGTACACCATAAATACGACGTGATTTATCTTCGATGGCAGCATAATTTGTGCTTGGGCTGTCGGCAATCACTTCAAAGCCTTCTGGTATTTCAATCACTTTATCAGAGTGGCTCATCCAAACGGTTTGTTCATCAGGTAAACCAAAGAATAATTCGTCTGATTTAGCATTAATCATTGCTTTACCATATTCTCTTTGGTTCGCACGTTCAACCTTTCCACCTAATAATTTAGTTGTTAATTGCATGCCGTAACAAATTCCTAATACAGGTATACCTAAATTATAAATTTCCGGATCAATTGTGAATGAACCTTCTTCATAAACTGAATTAGGACCACCTGATAAGATGATACCTTTCGGCTTCATACGTTTAATTTCTTCTATTGAAATTTCATGGTCATGTAATTCACTATACACACCCATTTCACGAATACGACGGGTAATCAGCTGATTGTATTGACTACCAAAGTCTAAGACAAGAATTAACTCTTGCTCTTGCGCCATTTCCATAGTTATAGTTCTCCTTTAAATTGAATTTATATAAATCATAGAGAGACGCTTTCCATGATGCCCTGAATGATTTCAGTTCTCAAAAAGCGTTCTCTCCTTGTGTTAAATAAAATGAATTAAATGTAATTTTAGAATGAGTAGTTTGGTGATTCTTTAGTAATTTGAACATTATGTGGATGGCTTTCAGCTAATCCTGCAGGTCCCATACGTGTGAATTGCGCTTCTTCACGTAATTGTTTTAAGTTTCTTGAACCTGTATAACCCATACCAGAACGCACACCGCCCATAAGTTGATAAACTGTATCTTGTAAAGGCCCTTTATACGCTGTACGTCCTTCAATACCTTCTGGCACAAATTTCTTAGGTGTCTTGTCTTCTTGGAAGTAACGGTCGTTAGACCCTCTTTCCATTGCGCCAAGTGAGCCCATACCACGATATACTTTGTATTGGCGTCCTTGGAAGACTTCTGTAGCACCTGGGCTTTCTTCTGTACCTGCTAATAAGCTGCCTAACATTACGGCATGGCCACCAGCAGCTAATGCTTTGATAATGTCTCCTGAGAATTTAATACCGCCGTCAGCAATAATTGCTTTATCATGTTTGCGCGCTTCCGTAGCACAATCGTAAATCGCTGTGATTTGTGGAACACCTACGCCAGCAACTACACGTGTTGTACAAATTGAACCCGGTCCGATACCCACTTTCACAACATCTGCACCCGCTTCATATAATGCTTTAGTTGCTTCAGCTGTTGCAACATTACCAGCAATTAATGTAATGTTTGGATATGTTTTTTTAATATGTTTCACTTGTTCAATCACACCTTTAGAATGACCATGTGCTGTATCAATAACTAAAGCATCGACGCCGGCTTCAACTAATTTTTGAGCACGAATATCTGTATCTTTCGCAATTCCAATAGCAGCTGCTACAAGCAAACGTCCGTGCTCATCTTTAGCTGCATGTGGGAATTCAAGCACTTTTTCAATATCTTTAATCGTAATTAAACCTTCAAGACGTCCATTTTCAACAAGTGGTAACTTTTCAATTTTATGTTCTTGTAATATAGCTTCTGCTTCATCTAATGTTGTACCTACTGGAGCTGTGATTAAATTATCTTTAGTCATGACATCAGAAATTTTAATCGAAAAATCTTCAATGAAACGTAAGTCTCGATTTGTAATAATACCAACAAGCGTACGCACTTCTTTATTATCCACAATTGGGACACCAGAAATGCGGTATTTCCCCATTAAAGCTTCTGCTTCATAAACACTTTCTTCAGGCGTTAAGAAAAATGGATTCATAATAACACCATTTTCTGAGCGCTTAACTTTTTGAACTTCGTCAGCTTGTTCTTCGACACCCATATTCTTATGAATCACGCCTAGTCCGCCTTGTCTTGCCATTGCAATCGCCATTTTTGATTCAGTTACTGTATCCATACCTGCTGAAATAACTGGAATATTAAGTTTTAATTTATCTGATAATGCTACGCTCAAATCTACCTCATTTGGTAAAATATCTGATTCAGCTGGAATAAGTAATACATCGTCAAATGTTAATGATTCTTTAGCAAATTTGTTTTCCCACATTTAAATACAGCCTCCATTTTTTTATAGTTGATTCTATTATTTCACATTTTCTTCGCTTTGTTTATAGTTAATTCCATTAAAAAAGAAATTTAAAATGATAGCGGAAATAGCACCTAAGACAATCCCATTTTGAGTTAGCCATGCAAATTGTTCGCCTAAACCTTTAAAAGCTTGTGGCACTGCACTAATCCCTGTACCTAGACCAACCGATACTGCAATAATTAATAAGTTATTTTGATGTTTAAAATCAATATGACCTAAAATACTCACACCATAAGCCATGACCATTCCAAACATCGCAATCATTGCGCCACCTAGAACTGGCAATGGAATGATATTAGCTAAAGCACCTAGTTTAGGTAAGCATCCGCAAATTAATAATAGTACTACCATACCGTAAATAACTTTATTCTTTTTCGCACCAGATAAGGACACAAGGCCCACATTTTGAGAATAAGCCGTATAAGGAAAGGCATTAAAAATGGAACCTAAGACAATCGCAAGACCTTCCGCAGTGTAACCTTTGCGAAAATCCTTACGTTCAAGTTGTTTGCCTGTAATCTCACTTAATGCATGATAAACACCTGTAGATTCAATTAAGCTGACCATCGCCACTATAAAGAATACGAGGGTTGCACCAAAATCAAAACCAAAGCCTGCAAATCGCATTGGTCTCGGAATACCAAACCAGTGTGCTGCTCCAACTTGGTGAATATCAACAACACCTAAGAAACTAGCCAATACGGTACCAACAATAAGACCAATTAAAATCGCAATGGATTTAAAGAAACCTGTTGTAAAACGTTGAATAATTAAAATCACGACGAGCGTAACGGCGCCTAAAATTAAATTTTTAGGATCTCCATAATTTTTGGCACCTTCTCCACCAGCAAGGTAATTCATTGCTACAGGCATAAGATTAATCCCAATAATCGTTACTACACTACCTGTCACAACTGGTGGAAAGAATTTGACTAAATATGAGAAAAATGGTGCGATCAGTATCACTAGTATACCTGATAAAAAGAGCGAACCATAAAGAACGTCTAAACCTTTTGTTTGGCCAATCAGAATCATAGGTGCTACGGCTGTGAATGTACATCCTAATACGATAGGTAAGCCAGTACCTGTTACTTTATTGGCTTGTAAGAAGGTTGCAATACCACACATAAAGATATCAACTGTTACTAAATATGCAATTTCTTCAGGTGTGAACTTTAAGCTTGTCCCAACAATGATAGGTACAAGAATTGCGCCCGCGTACATAGCTAAGAGATGTTGCAAACTTAAGATGAAATTTTTCATTCATGGTCACCTAGTAAAGTCACTTTATTACCTTTTAAAGAAGCGACTTTACATAACGACGATACTTTTAAACCTGCATCTTCTAAACGCTGTCTTCCACTTTGGAAACTTTTTTCAACGACGATACCAATTCCGACAGTCTCTGCTTTAGCTTGATTCGCGATATCATATAATCCAAGTGAGGCATCCCCATTGGCTAAGAAATCATCGATAATAAGCACTTTATCATTTTCATCTAGAAATTCTTGTGACACAATGACTGTACTTGTTTTATTTTTAGTAAAAGAATGTATATCAGTACTAAAAAATCCATCTTTCAACGTACTCGGTTTTGCTTTTTTTGCAAATAAACATGGAACCTGGAAATGTAACGCTGCCATTATTGCCGGTGCAATGCCTGATGCCTCAATAGTTAAAATTTTTGTTACACCTTGATCTTTAAACTGCTCATAAAATGTCTGTCCTACATCATGCATTAATTGGGCATCTATTTGATGATTTAAAAACCCATCTACTTTCAAAATCTTTTCGTCAATGACGACGCCATCTTCAATAACCTTTTGTCTAAGCGATTCCACTTTCTAAAAACCTCCTCAAATTGTGTACAAAAAAATCCTCAAACCATAACCAGTTTCAGGATCTATGAGGTAACGACCAATACTTTAGATATTTATATCCAACCAATAGCAAATAGGTTTAGAAATTTCACTACATGTGCACTGTGTATAGTTGAAATTGCATTGATTTCCCTATTCATTGCTTACCTATTTAAATTGAGCTGAATAAACGTCTTTGTATTATCGCTAAACTCATAGTCATGTCGTTTGTGGCAACATGGTAGAAACTTCTAAAGCCATATTCTTCAGATTATATGAGTGATATAAATTATTTAATGATAATAGCAAACTTTGACACATTTTTCAATATAAGACATGTTCTTCAGCAGCATTATATCAACTTCTTTTAATGTAAGCGCTTCAAAAATTTGCGGCTATTATTTGTCATAAGATTTGCAATAGTTATATAATTGATTTGGTAACGTTTTTATTAAAAGACTTAAGGGTATATTTTTATTAAAAGTACAGAACGAAAATATTGGAGGGCGAAATTTATGACGAACTTTACTATAGTTAATAACGATTATGAATTGTACAAAGTTTTGGAAGACAAAAAAGCAGAAGGCTATTTAGAAAATGAATTAATGGTCATCAGTAAAAGTAAATTACACCTCGACGATTTGCACAACTCACAAATTACATTGATTGCTACAAGTGGTTCATTTAGTGACCAAATGTCTAAATTATTAACTGGTGAAGATGGCGAACATGCTGTATTATCACGTTTCCATCTTAATGATGAAGAATTAGAAAAGTATAAAAGTGAAATCTTAAATAATAAAATGCTTGTTGTTGCTGAACGCGATGACTCATCTCATAAAGAAGTAGATGAACATAATTCAGCTTATGAAAATATTGATATCACTCACTATGCTAATGAATCAAAAGGTCCAAAATCATAAGTGTCCTGTGCGTAGTCCTTATGTATGAATACTCAAATAAAGCGGGAGTAAGATTCAGACTTTAGAGGCGTTCTGTCTTACCCCGCTATTTTAATACCATCATTTTGATATGCTATAATGAGAAAAATGATTATGGGGTGAACTTATGAACTTTAAATTGATTGATAGTGTCAAAGATCCTTATTATCAACAAGCATTAACGTTATATGACAGTAAATTAGGTATAAAGCTGCAAGAAGATGCTCACATCTTTAAGCGTTCATTGGAAAATAACAAAACTGAAAATGACTATTCTTTTATAGTTGGTCTAAATGAGCATCAACAGGTTGTTAGTATGGCTACAGCACACTACGAAGCAACGACAAATTCTGCCTTTCTGATTTATTTATTAGCTCAAGATGGCCCTGAACACGACAACATTCTTGATGAAACCCTCACACATATTGAAGCTCAAATTAACTCACTTTCTAATAAAGTGCATAATAGAAATGTTAACTTTATTATGCTAGAAGTTCCTCAAACAACACCAAAAGAATTCGATGCCCAAAAGGATATTTTACATAGTAGACGCCAATTTTTATACGAGCATCAGTTTGAAAAACAGACAGACATTCGCTACTTACATCCGAATAATACTCCAGGTAACTCTGCTAGTGACGTTGACTTATTCATCAAACCTTACATTAAATTAAGTAAAGATGTATTCCCAGCAAGTGTAAAATCAAACTACATATTAAAATATGTGTTTGCAAACGGTATTTCAAGAGATATCATTTATCCTTTGCTCGTTAAAATGAATTTACGCCGTCCATTCTAACAATACTTGAAAACGATGCGCTTTAGGGTTAAACTATCATATGAGGTTAGACTGACGTTTGAGTGACCGTAGACAAACGTCGCTATACATAAAACTAAAAAGAAAGGATTTGACATATGTTAACAAAAGAATTCGCCCAACGCGTTGAACTTAGTGAAAAACAAGTGCGCAAAATCGTTCAGCATTTAGAAGAACGTGGTTATCAATTAAGTAAAACTGAGTACCGAGGTCGTGAAGCCACAGATTTTAAAGAAGACGACATTGAATTATTCCGTGACATTGCAGACAAAGTGAAGCAAACAAATAGTTATGACCTTGCATTCGAGGAACTCGAACAGGAAAAAGATTTCTTGCAAGTACTTGTTAAAGAAGACAATAGCAAGTTGCCGACTAATCAAAATATTCCACAACTTGTAGAAGAGTTGCGCACAGAAATTCAAAAGATGCGTGAAGACCGCCAAATGCTTGGCCAAATGATGACTCAAGTCCATCAGCAACAGCAAGAATTAAAAGCCCTACAAACACAGCTAACAACTAAAATTGATGATAATACAGCATCAATTAAAGCGATTCAAACATCACAAGAAGATTTAGCAAATGCACAAAAAGCTCAAACAGCATATACAAGAAACGAATTAGTTAACGACATTATTAAAGCTCAACCAGTAGCACCAAATAGTAATCAAGAAGATGCAGCAACTAAAGCATCATCACTAAATGAACCTGACCTTGAATCTACAAAGGATAACCAAACTGCGAAACAAAATAATACAAAAACAGTTACAGCTGACAATCAAAGTAAGGAACAAAGTCATATTGAGACACCTTCAACTGATAGTGACAATCAATCAACAAAAGCTGAAGAGCAAGGAACAACTAGCAATGTATCAATTAATGCCGATGACTCAATAACTAAACATTCAGATTCAGAATCAAAGTCAACATCCAAAACAACATCTGAAGACAAATCAAAACAATTAGATGAAGATATTGCTAATTCATCTGAAACATCAACGCAGTCAACTTCTGAACAACAAAGTCAAACAGCAAATTCCGCTTCTTCTCAATCATCTTCAGTAAAACAACCGGCACCGAAAGAAGAGAAAAAGGGCTTCTTCGCACGCTTATTCAATTTATAAATTTTTATGTAATAAATAGAAAAACATGAGACATAACACTCAATTAAGAGGGAGCGGGACAGAATTCATAATGAATTCGTAGTCCCGCTCCGGCAAGGTTGACTAGGATTGAAAAAAGCTTAGTATCAAGCGTATTTTTTCAATCCAGTCAACTACTGCCAATATAGAACTCAGAGCCTAAAATATAATTATGTCCCAGACTCCATTTTGTTTAGTCGTCATTATTTCATTTCTTAAGTCAATTTCACCTTAACTAAATCACGTTTCATTATATTTCATTTTGAAATAACTTCTTGTTGATATGTTCTGGTCATTTTATTCCCTGCCACTCTTGATCTTTTTAACTCACATTTCTCATTAAAAAGCACTTATATTTTAAATCGCTCAACTATTTTGATTGCACGATTGATTCAATCTGCCTCCCATATTTCACCTCTCAAATGAATGATGGCATTTGCTATTTTATCCATACTACTTATATTTACTATAATTTTGTCTGAATAGTTTTACTTCTTTTATAGATATAATTTTTATATCTTTTATATTGAATTCTGTTATTAATAGTATTATCCTTATAATATATATCGGAATTAAAACAATAAATCTTTGGGAGGATTATACATGCAACATTTTTTTACAGTTATTAACGTCTTTATTTTAGTTGCCTTTATTGTTGCATTATGGATAATGGCTAAAAAGCACGTGTCATTCCCTAAACGCGTTTTTACTGCTTTAGGTATTGGGATTGTATATGGCATTGTGTTGCACCTTAGTTATGGCGTAGACTCAAATATATTAACGCAAACTACAGATTGGTTTAGTATTGTGGGCGATGGCTATGTAGCGTTACTACAAATGATTGTAATGCCACTCATATTTATTTCTATCGTCTCAGCCTTTAGTAAAATTGAAATAGGCGATAAATTTGCCAAAATAGGTAGTTATATTTTCGCTTTTTTAATTGGTACAGTGGCAATTGCTGCGATTGTCGGTATCATTTACGCGATGCTTTTCGGTTTAGATGCATCTAGTATCGATTTGGGTAGTGCTGAACATTCTCGTGGTACAGAAATAAGCAAGCAAGCTAAAGACCTTACAGCCAATACCTTGCCACAACAAATTTTAGAACTATTACCAAGCAATCCATTCCTTGACTTTACTGGTCAAAGAACTACTTCCACGATTGCCGTAGTTATTTTTGCTACGTTCGTTGGTTTTGCATACTTACGTGTGGCTCGTAAACAACCACAAAATGGCAGCCTTTTAAAACGTGGTATTGATGCGATATATGCACTGGTCATGGCTATTGTGACATTTGTTTTAAGACTTACACCATACGGTATTCTAGCCATTATGTCATCTACAATTGCTACAAGTGATTTTGCGGCAATATGGACATTAGGTAAATTTATGCTCGCATCATATGCAGCACTGATTACAATGTACATGATTCATCTAATCATTTTAGGTGGTTTGGGGCTTAACCCAATTAAATATATGAAAAAAACATTCGAAGTTATGGTCTTTGCGTTTACATCACGTTCAAGCGCAGGTGCATTGCCGCTCAATATCCAAACACAAACACAACGTCTTGGTGTCCCAGAGGGTATTGCTAACTTCTCAGCAAGCTTTGGTTTATCAATTGGTCAAAACGGCTGTGCCGGCATTTATCCAGCAATGCTTGCTATCATGGTAGCACCTGTCGCAGATGTCAAAGTAGATCTCAGCTTTATTTTAACCGTAGTTGCTGTAGTAATTATTAGCTCATTTGGTGTTGCTGGTGTAGGTGGCGGCGCAACATTTGCTTCTATCTTAGTATTATCAACATTAAACTTACCTGTAGCACTCGCTGGTGTCTTAATATCTATTGAGCCACTCATTGATATGGGACGTACCGCATTAAATGTCAATGATTCAATGCTAGCTGGTACAGGAACAGCTAAATTAACACGCCATCTCGATAAAGAAAAATTCAACTCTGAGCATTACGGTGATTTAACAACAAATTAAAGTTAAACAAAAGGGAGCGGGACAGAATTCATTATGAA
>NZ_KV830914.1:95012-127616 GCF_001836955.1 Staphylococcus sp. HMSC063A07 | reverse complement strand
TTCATAACTTAAAACATAATTATGTCCCAGCTTCTTTTATTCTATATATCAATGATTATCGTTTCATAAACCCCGCTTTATTTAATTGTTCTAACATATCTAGACGTGGTTTATTACTTAAGAAAGCCTGAACTTGGTCGGACCAGGTTTCTACTCGTGTACCATTTGTGCGCTTCTTATAATAGTCGCTAACTAACTGGTCATATTCTATTAATACACGTGTGATATTGTCTTTATCTGAGTTGTATTTATTTTGATGGAACACACTATCATATGGTAATCGTGGTTTTGGTGTCCCCTGCTCATCATCGGCTGGTTCACCTATAGCCATACCAAATAACGGGAAGGTATACTCAGGTAAGTCTAAAATGTCTCTCACTCTACCAACATCATTGCGCAATGAGCCCAGATAAACGATGCCATAACCCATATCCTCGGCAGCGACTGCCATATTTTCAGCGACTAAAGCTACATCAATCGTACCTACCAACAATCCTTCTGCCGATTCAAATGATCCTGTCATATCATTATCTGTGCGTTCATTAATCATTTGATGACGATAGTAATCAAGCACAAACACAAATAAATATCCATTATCGACAACGTATGGCTGTCCAGATACTTCTTTTAAATCTATTTTAATTTGAGGATCATCAACGCCAATAATGGAATATGTTTGCAAGTAACTTGACGTTGAAGCACTTTGACCTGCTTCAACCAATTTTCTTACGACATCATCACTTAATGGTTTATCTTTAAATTGTCTCACAGAATGATGTTCTTTCATCAATTCATATGCATATTCTGACACATTATCCACTCCTTTATCGTTGCTTCATTATAACAATGATTTGTTAAATTGTATGTTTACTCGCTTCATACCCATTTAGTCATAAATTAAAAACATTTGCCATCAAAGTTAAATATCGTTATCATAATAGTAGAAATTTTCAGAATATTAAGGAGCGATGATAGTATGACTCAAGCTAATCAACACGTATCTTCAGCTTTATTTAATGCTTTTAAAACGCATCAACCTATTGAGTTTATAAGTAAATCTTATTCATTAAATGAGAGTGAAGCTTATCATACGCAAGATGATTTAATTAAACAACTACAATCTTATGAAGGTTCTAAAGTAGCTGGTTATAAAGTAAGTATGACCAGTGCGGCAACTCAAGCGATTGCCAATACCAACGAACCCGCTTACGGCACTATTTTATCAAGTAAAGTAGTCAAAGGGGACGACACAATTTCATTATCTAAATTATTTAGTCCTTTGTTAGAGCCAGAAATTATGTTTAAACTGACGGCAGACTTACCTAAAGACGCAGATAATCTAACTATTTTATCTAATGTTAAAGTTGCGGCAGGCATTGAAATACCTGATGCGCGATATATCGATTGGTTCCCTAATTTCACTTTAGCCGATCTTATTTCAGACGATACAGCGACAGGTCTTATTGTAGTTGGCAAATTTGTTGACCCATTAGACTACGATGCATTCGCGAATATTCCGTTATCATTAGTAAAAGATGGCAAAGAAATCGCAACTGGCCTTTCAAATGAAGTATTAGGCAATCCTATTGAATCCGTAAAATGGTTAAACAATAAATTACAGTCTCAAGATAAG
Source organism: Staphylococcus sp. HMSC063A07 (assembly GCF_001836955.1). NCBI lineage: Bacteria > Bacillati > Bacillota > Bacilli > Caryophanales > Staphylococcaceae > Staphylococcus > Staphylococcus sp. HMSC063A07. The sequence goes on along the minus strand of NZ_KV830914.1, from coordinate 125,983 downwards.
CAGTTGAAAAAAGATCAAATCATATCATCAGGAACTTTTATCTCGCCATTAACTTTAGAAGAAGGTAATTATACAGCAAGCTATGGCGAAGTTGGTTCTGTTGACATAACCGTTACAAATTAAGATATGATTTAATTTATGATATTCAACAGCAATTCTTAACTACTATTTAATTGAGAAAATGAATATCTAATTGATAAAATTGTAAACAAAGATTCACATATAATATTAATTATTATCTATGATCGTCCTTATGTTAAACACAGAAGTAATTAGGTTCACAAACCTTTCTAAACTAATCATTCTTTTAATTCCAAAGTGGCAACCTACAATAACTATAATAAGTATGTAGCTGTTGCCACTTTTTTGTGTCTAGAATTTCTTGTCATGTTTTGCCAAGGTTAAAAGAGGTTAAATGGTAATATGAATATATTTTTAAATTCTTGTATAATTTGTGAACTTTAATTCTAATTATTGAAGTTTATTAAGCTTAATTCATATCCTAATTATTTTCTGATAATTTAGTGAGTTACTTATGTTGACTATTTAAACTTGCCATGTGATAATAGCGATTAAGAGATTAGAATTATTATAATCAAGAAGTGATTCTAATTCACAATCTACAATCAAATTTAGGAGGAATTTACCTATGTCATTAATTAACAAAGAAATCTTACCGTTTACATCAGAAGCTTATGATCCAAAGAAAGACGAATTCAAAGATGTTTCTCAAGATGATTTAAAAGGTTCATGGAGTGTTGTTTGCTTCTATCCAGCAGACTTTTCATTCGTATGTCCTACTGAATTAGAAGATTTACAAAATCAATACGATCAATTACAAGATTTAGGTGTGAATGTATTCTCAGTTTCAACAGATACTCACTTTGTACACAAAGCTTGGCATGACCATTCAGATGCGATTAGTAAAATCCAATACGTTATGATTGGTGACCCATCACAAGTTATTACACGTAACTTTGACGTATTAGATGAAGAATCAGGTCTAGCTCAACGTGGTACATTTATTATAGACCCTGATGGCGTTGTTCAAGCAGCTGAAATTAATGCTGACGGTATTGGCCGTGATGCAAGCACATTAGTACACAAAATCAAAGCTGCTCAATATGTTCGTCAACATCCAGGTGAAGTTTGCCCAGCTAAATGGGAAGAAGGTTCAGAAACGCTACAACCAGGATTAGATTTAGTAGGTAAAATTTAAGGGGGCATCCGAAAAGCATGCTTAACAAAGATTTAAAACAACAATTGTCTCAACTTCTTGACTTAATGGAAGGCGATGTTCAATTTGTAGCGAGCATTGGTTCCGACGATAAATCCAAAGAATTAAAAGATCTCTTAGATGAGATTTCAGGCATGTCAGAGCGTATAACAGTCGTTGAAAAAGACTTAAAACGTACACCAAGTTTTTCAGTCAATCGTCCTAATGAAGAAACCGGCATTACCTTTGCCGGTATTCCATTAGGCCACGAATTCAATTCACTAGTCTTGGCTATCTTACAAGTAAGTGGTCGTGCTCCTAAAGAAAAAGAAAGCATTATTAATCAAATCAAAGCACTAGATGGTAGCTATCACTTTGAAACTTATGTTAGTTTAACGTGTCAAAAATGCCCAGATGTCGTTCAAGCATTAAACTTAATGAGTGTAATTAACCCTAACATTACGCATACGATGATTGATGGTGCGATTTTCCGCGATGAATCTGAAAATATCATGGCTGTGCCCGCTGTTTTCCTAGACGGTGAAGAGTTTGGCAATGGTCGCATGACAATTTCAGATATTTTATCTAAACTAGGTAGCACACAAGATGCTTCTGAATATGAAAATAAAGACCCTTATGATGTACTTATCATAGGTGGTGGACCAGCAAGTGGTAGTGCGGCTATTTACACAGCCCGCAAAGGCCTACGCACTGGAATTATCGCTGACCGTATTGGTGGTCAAGTTAATGATACAGCTGGCATTGAAAACTTTATTACAGTTAAACAAACGACTGGTAGTGAGTTTTCATCTAATTTAGCAGATCATATTGCGCAATATGACATTGATGCTATGACAGGTATTCGTGCCACAAATATCGAAAAAACAGATTCAGCTATTCGTGTTACACTCGAAAATAATGCAGTATTGGAAACAAAAACTGCGATTATTTCAACGGGCGCAAGTTGGCGTAAACTCAATGTTCCTGGAGAAGATCGCCTAATCAATAAAGGTGTGGCATTCTGCCCGCACTGTGACGGTCCACTTTTTGAAAATAAAAATGTGGCAGTTATCGGTGGTGGTAATTCAGGTGTTGAAGCAGCCATTGATTTAGCTGGTATAGTAAAACACGTTACATTATTTGAATTTGCACCAGAGCTTAAAGCAGATACTGTGTTACAAGAACGTCTTCGTTCATTATCTAATGTTGATATTACAACAAATGCTAGAACAACAGAAGTTCTTGGTGATGATCATGTGACTGGTATCCAATATGAAGATATGTCAACTAATGAAATTAAAGAATTAACTTTAGATGGTATCTTTGTTCAAATTGGATTAGTTCCTAATACAGCATGGTTAGGAAATGCAGTTGAGCTTAATGAACGTAAAGAAATTGTGACTGACCGCAATAATCAAACTAACGTTCCTGGTATCTTTGCTGCAGGAGATGTAACAGATCAAAAAAATAAACAAATTATTATCTCTATGGGATCAGGTGCTAATGCTGCATTAAACGCATTTGATTATCTCATCCGAAATTAATTAAATTAGCCCACCTATCAACAATATCTTTAAAGACGAACCTCGATAATGAGGTTCGTTTTTTATGTTTTAAAATGATGAAGTGAGCCAAGGGAACAGGACAGAATTCATTATGAATTCCTAGTCAACTACTACCAATATTTAGTTCATAACCTAAAACATAATGATTTCACAGTCTTTTGAAGATCTTTCATTATTCATCATTTTGCATCAGCAAAAACTTTCTAATGAATCCAATAAGTATACACTCTACGACACTAACTTTAATATCCATACAAATTATCGCCATATTTTCTTCATATTATAAAATTTAATATATCGTAAACGTTCATTTATTGTGATATACGTGATAATCTATTATTATGTATGCAAACAAACATTCATGCGATAGTTATAAAGGAGTATACAAAATACGATGAAAAAAAGAATAATTTATGCTTTATTATTCACTATTATGCTCGTCTTAAGCGCTTGCTCAAATGGTGATATAGATGATAATGACCACCACGCAAATGGTATCCATGCACCCAAAAATGTTAAAAAAATAACTGAAAAAGACATCTTTTCTTCTAATAAACAAAATAAAAAACTCAGTGAAAAAGAGATGAATCAAGCGATCCAAAAATATTTAGATGTTAATTCAATTATCCTTGACAATAAATATTTAATGCAAAGTAAATTAGATAAGCAATCTGATAGTCAAAATAAAGTAACTGACAAGCAGGCTAAAGAGTTAAGTCAATTATCTAATAATGCAGTTAAAAACGATATGCACTTCAAAAACTTTGTAAAAAATAATACCCTGCCAAAGGGATACGAAGCAAATACCGAACGTATCATTAAGTATTTTCATGCTTTAAATAGCACCATTTCTGATGTTGATAAATCTATTGAAGAATTAAACTATCAACCACAAAACTCAATTAATGTAGTAGATGTTCCAACACATTATGCTGGTGATGTAAATGGTAAAGTTCAAAACAAAATCAAATCTTTCTTAAACGATAAACATATTAAGACTGATGTCTTTGATAAATAAAACTAAGGCATAAGTTTATTGATGTCTCAGTTTACTCTAATTGCATGCGATGCTCATACCGCTAAGCGACTTTTTAGATGACACATGAAATGATGTTGAATTCATAATTTAAATAATATGTTAAGAATATTGATTAAAGTTGGTAGCACAAACAAATTATGATACCCTTTATAGTGAAATAATAACACTATGGAGGGTATCACTATATGGACAAAGATTATTATAATGAACCTTTGTTTTGCAAAATTTTAAATTATATATCAACAATATGTATGTTATTAGCCTTAATTATCCTAATTATTAGCTTTTTTATTGATTTGCCTAAATTGATTATTCCTATACTATTAATTATCGGCTTATTGATTAACGTCATTCCTAATATTTATAAAAAGAATATGGGTATTGTTGTTACTGATATCATTATTGCCATCGTTATACTACTGCTTAATTTATATTAAATACGTGACAAAAATACGCTCGGTTAATATATCATTTTCTAGCATTAAAATTCTTTATTTTTGGCAGAAAGTGCCTGAGACATTATTATGTTCTAGGCTATGAACTAAATATTGGCAGTAGTTGAACTGGATTGAAAATACGATGATACCAAGCTTTTTCAACCCTAGTCAACCTTGCCGGGGCGGGACTACTCATTCATCATGATTGCTGTCCCGCTCCTTATTTTATATTTCTACCACAATGGGTTTACAGTTTTCAATATGTATTTGCTTGGCGTCTTCACGTTTTAATACACCTAAATACACTAAGGCACAGCGAATAAGTATTTGATGCGCCACAACTACAATAGTATCATACGTCGAATTGACGGTATGATTAAAAAACGCTTCAAAACGATCAATAACGTCTTGATAGTTTTCTCCTTGAGGTACACGTTGAGTATAGCTATTTCTAAAATTCATATATGATGATTGGGTAAAATATTTCTTATATTCGGATATCTGTTCGAGTTCTTGTTGATTTTTCCCCTCAAATACACCTAGGGAACGTTCTCTAAGCAATGGCGTTAGCGTCGTAGGAATATCATATGGGAAAATACAGCTATACGTCTGTACTGTGCGCTTTAAATCTGACACATAGACATGCTGAATATCTTTAGTATTAAAATAAGATTCAAGTGCCTGTGCACTATTTCTTCCCGTCTGTGTGAGATCAACATCAAGTTGTCCGCAATAGTATGTCTTACCTTGATGATTATCTAAATTAGCTTGTGATTCTCCGTGTCTAACAAAATATATTTTCATAGTCTATTACCTTTCATGCTGCAGAATATATTTATAATTTTAATGTCTCTTATCACAATACTTTTGTTGGGCAAACTATGATACAAACCAACATGATTTTAAGACTGTTACTTTGATGAATCAATCACAACAATTGTATCATACCTGAATACATCAATGTGATACAATTATTATTAAAAAAATATCATTATTAAGTAATTTCATTGTGCAAAATTTCTAATTATTATCACTATTTTTATTGCTAGTAACATGTAATCATGCTAAAATATAACTGTAGTTAGAGATAACTACATAGTCTTTTATATTCATGAACATAATACTCCTGGATGACGCCTTAACCCGACGTCATCCTCTTTTTTTTATGTATTTTAAGGTAAATCCCATATGAACAACCTCATTAAAATAAAAAAGCGAACTATACCAGTACCGTCTTTACGATACTTGATACAGTCGCTCAAATGATACGATGTCTATTTTCTTAATGCTTTTAAAGCTAAAGAAATTAAGAAAATTAAAATGATTGAACCTAATAATGCTGGGAAAATGTAAATACCAGCAATAGATGGTCCCCAATGTCCTAGTAACCAACTACCTACAGCAGAACCTACAATACCAGCAATAATATTACCAAGTATACCACCTGGAATGTCTTTACCTAAAATGGCACCTGCTGCCCAACCAATTAATCCGCCGACTATAAGCATTAATATAAATCCCATAATTTATTCTCTCCTTCATCAATTAAATTATTATGTCCCTTATGTATACCACTCTGTCGACAATATAAACATCACAACAAAATTTATAGCATTTTTATATAAACTTTTTTAAAACTTGGTTTTATGGAATCTATATAACTTTCCTCGTGTTTTACCGCTTTCTGTATTTAACGATAATATTAATAATCAGCCATACAATCTGAATTATAAATGGAATAATGTAAGCGATTAAAAGTACAATCAAAGCGTACATTCGAGCTTCAGGTGACTGTACCATGCCAGAACCATCTACTTTCCGAATCAAAATAGCCAACGACATGCCTGCAAACGTAATTATCCAAAAAACAGTCACAATCCACCATATGATCCATGACGTTTTCATAAATATCAACAAGTCCTTTTCTAATTATTGTGTATTTACAAACATTTTAAAAAAATTACGAAATAATAGCAATTATACATGAATGATGCACAAAAAACGCGCTGTTAAATTCGTTTATTATATAACAATGCTATTTTGAAGTTCCAAAATTAATAAGTTGATTATTTTTGAGAATAGGCATAATATATATAAATATCAAGAATATATAAAGGACTATTACTTATTGGAGGTTATGTTATGAGCTCACATGCTTTATTTAACTTAAGAACAAAACGTAACTTAGAAATTAATGAATTAACAGATTTATTAAATAAAAAATATGGTACACATTATGAGCCACATCAATTATGGGAGTGGGAAAATCATCAACATGAACCAGAATTTAAAGACGCTATGAATTTAGCCGATTTCTTTGATGCACCATATGAATTATTTGTGGAAAGTAAATATCAAGAATATCAACAACAATTAGAAGACGTAGATATTCGTCTCTAAGTTTATATTGGGCGCAGGACAGCATTCATTGTGAATTCATAGTCCCGGCCCCGGCAAGATTGACTAGGATTTTAAATAGCTTAGTATAAGCGTATTTGCAATCCACTCAACGACTGCCAATATATGATTACGAAATATCAAAAAGCTCCCTTCAAAGTTTTCATTTTTTCAATGTCTACGTTGAAGGGAGCTTATCATTATGTCTCAGGCGTTATTTTTATACAACGCACACCCGCCCTGGGTTGGAAGACGGGTGCGCTGTATGTGTAAGAACACATATAACATTAGGCATAATATTCACTATGTTCGCGCCTATCTGAACATACTTTAATTTTATCACAGACTCGTAATTTACAACATCTTTACACCTTATTAACAAATGATTCGAGCTAACATATTATATTAAATTTTATATTCTAATACATGTTATAATTATGTAAAAATCAATGATTAAAATATACGTATATGGAGGCATAATTAAGATGAAATTCATTAACTTTAGTACAATGACTGAAAATGGTTTAAATAAGAAAGTAAATCAATTTTTAGAAGAAAATCCTTATATCGAAATTATTAAATTTGATTACCAAGTTGGAACAGGTGGCTATGGCGTGGGCATACTGTATCAAGATCGTAAAACGTACTAATATTATCATTGGCCTGATGGATGCAATGGGGCGGGACAGCATTTATTATAAATTCGTAGTCCCGCCACGGCATGGTTGACTAGGATTGAAAAAGCTTAGTATAAGTGCATTTTCAATCCACTCAACGACTGCCAATATTTAGTTCAAATCCTAACACATAATGATGTCCCAGTCCTTTTTATATTATTTTGACTCATGACTATATGTCAGTATTTAAATGTAATTAGTTATAGCCGTTGTATATATCAGTATTTTTCACTAGTATTATTTACATGTATTTCTTTTAATTTATTATTAGTGTATTCAAAATAACCTTGCCCGTTTGCTTTGTTGATTTAAAATTAATTATTACTTCTATCTTTATTATACTTAGCGTGTAAATAAATTAATGCAATACCTATCAATATAATAATCACATGACCGATAATGCCTAGAAGTTTAGATTCGTCTAAATTTAAAACATTAAAAGCGATTGGCTGTAATATAATTAAGATTAAAAGGTACAAAATCACTTTCTTTGAAGTAAAATACTTTGCCATAGTTACACTCCTGTCTAATTATTCTTATTGCTATTTCTGAAATTCTCATCCGCTTTTCTGTAAATTATATGATTATTGCATGTATTATGGAACCAATAACGTTTATTATTACTTCGCATGTATGGCCTCCATAAATACTTTTTATATTTACCACATATGATAACAAATATCTCCAAAGCTGAAAATGAAGCCTTTTTATCAATATACAATTATGTTATACGATCTTGCAAACTCAAATTACATACAATAAATGATTCCGTTCAAGCGTCTGAAATGATCTTTTTATTTAAAATAAGAAAAATAAATTACTACTGTTACATATAACAGACCGATAAACCCATGCACTAATAGGTTAATATAAATCTGTCTTTTGTTCATATTATTACCTTTATATATCCTTCTATAATTTAAGTTATAGAAAAAAGTACAAGTTACAGAATATAATACTATAAATAATAAGCCTAATAGCAAAGCTACATAAATATTCAAACCCGTTTACCTCGCTTATAGTCATCTTAATTATAAGTGTAACATAGGACGTTACTGCAATGAGAGCGGGACAGCATTCACTATAAATTCGTAGTCCCCGCCCTGGCAAGGCTGACTAAGATTGAAAACAACTTGGTATCAACATATTTGCACTCCAGTCAACTACTGTATATATAGAGTTCATAGCCTAAAACATAATGATATCCCAGGTCCTTTAATAAATGGTTCTATAATTCTCAAAACACAAAAATAACTCCATAAGCCTATGCTTACGGAGGTTTCCTCTTTAATATAGGGATATTTTATATCATTTCATTCGCTATTAAAATGCTTATATAACAATATTTATAGCTATAATATTAATGAGTTAATATTCATACTCTTGCCCTTTATTTCAAAAGTACGCCCTTTTTTTGCCCTCTTTTATTTACTAATCACTTTGTTTTTCTTTTCTAAAAACCATATCGTAAACAAATGAGATTACCGCTAATACAATCCCTAATGTTAAAAGTCCATTTAATCCATTATCACTGTAGATATTAATAATGTTTAACGAACTTATTTTGTCAGCAAGCCGATTAGTTATATGTATATTAAAATAACTTAATAAATATGTACCTATCACAAAGATAGCAATAATGAATATAAAATCGCCTAGTGTTTTTAAAAATTTACTCATCCTTGTTTTCCTTTTTAGCTTTGGCTATTAATATTAACATCATTATCAAAGGAAACGCTATAAGAAAGTAAATCATTCTAACAACCTCCTATGTATATTTAATATCACTGTATCAAATATGAGTATTTGGTTCAATTGCGTTTTCTCTTAAACCCATTCTTAATATCTCTCAATAGAGCGTTACTCCCCAATCAATTTGAAATAGTCTCCATAGTAAACGCTATAATTTTACCTATTAATTCCATATATATGACCTCCATAGGCTTTTAATTATATTTGCCACGAATGAACGCAAATTAACATACCCAATATATCTATATGTCTAAAAGCTCAATTATTCGTTCTGATATATCTCAGTGAACAATTGGTTCTATTAGTTATATACTATCTAGTATATCAAGAAATCTTGCGCACGCTTAACCTACATAGTTATTCCCCACTGTAACTTAGGACGTTGATGTAATGGGAGCGGAACAGCATTCATGATGAATGAGTAGTCTCGCCCTGGCAAGGTTGACTAAGATTGAAAACAACTTGGTATCAACATATTTGCACTCCAGTCAACTACTGTCAATATAGAGTTCAGAGCCTAAAACATAATGATGTCCCAGGTCCTTTAATAAATGGTTCTATAATTCTCAAAACACAAAAACAACCCCATAAGCCTATGCTTACGGGGTTTTATAATAAACTATATATTAGTTTTCTTCTTTAACATATGGTAATAATGCCATATGACGTGCACGTTTGATAGCTGTTGTCAACATACGTTGATATTTAGCTGAAGTACCAGTTACACGACGTGGTAAAATTTTACCGCGTTCTGAGATAAAACGTTTCAATAACTCAGTGTCTTTATAGTCGATATGTGTAATGCCATTTGCTGTGAAATAACATACTTTTTTACGACGACGTCCGCCTCTTCTTGGTCCACCTGCCATGGTTAACTGCCTCCTTTAATATTTTTTATTTCATGCGTTCATTTTTTTAGAATGGTAAGTCATCATCACTAATATCAATCGGTCCATTAGCATTGGCAAATGGATTATCGTTTTGATTAGATTTTGATGCGTTATTGTTATTATATGACGTATTTTGTCCTGATTGTTGACCACCGAATCCTTGACCATAGTCTTGGAATTCATTGTTTTGTGAACGTTGGCCACCATGTTGTGCGTTCTTAGGTTCAAGGAATTGAACACTGTCACATACAACTTCGGTAACAAAAATACGACGACCTTCTTGATTTTCATAACTACGTGATTGTAAGCGACCATCAACGCCGGCTAAACTACCTTTATTTAAATAGTTATTAACGTTTTCTGCTTGTCTTCTAAAAACAACACAGTTGATAAAGTCAGCTTCGCGTTCCCCTTGAGCATTCGTGAATGTACGATTAACAGCTAAAGTAAAAGTCGCTACACTTACGCCTGAGGGAGTAGTTCTGTATTCTGGATCTTTGGTTAAACGACCTACTAATACAACTCTATTTAACATATAAGCGCCCCCGTCTAATTATTACTTATCTTGGTCTTCACGGATAACGATGTAACGAATGATATCATCATTAATCTTAGCTAAACGTTGGAATTCGTCAGTCGCTCTATTGTTATCTGTTTTAATGCGTACGATGTTATAGAAGCCTTCTTTGAAATCTTCAATTTCATAAGCAAGACGGCGTTTACCCCAATCTTTTTCTTCTAAAACTTCTGATCCTTCTGAAGCTAAGATACCGTTAAAACGTTCTACTACAGCTTTTTTAGCATCTTCTTCAATATTTGGACGTACGACATACATAATTTCATATGTTCTCATTTTATAATTGCACCTCCTTGTGGTCTATGCGGCTTATTAACTTTATCAATAAGCAAGGAATAATTTTCATTACTCACAGTCCATAATTATAGCATAGGGTTTTACTTTTTACAATCTATATTATTTTGTCTTTTACATGACGCATACCGCCAAAATATAGTGCACATTTTATTTTTAAATCAAACTTATTGCCTATTTCATATATCGAGCAATACGCATGGTTGCTAATACATTTTAAATATTTTACCCTCTATACGAACCATTCAAAAAATATTTAAACACTTTCAACTGTAGTTTACATAATAAGGAGGCTCTTAATGTTTATAAAAATATCACGATCGATTATAACCCTCTTAATTTTACTGACAACTCTATGTACCACCACAGCTTTAGCAGAAAAACCAGTATATCAATATCATAAAGGTACAATGGGCTCTGGTTACAAACAATACATAAATAGTGGTGCAGGCGGCCGAGGAGGCATGCCAACTAAACCACGGGCAAATGTTTCGTCATCCAGCAAAAGAATTTTAGATATATCTGAATGGCAAGGTGCACTTACCGATGCTCAAGTAAAAGCATTAAAGAAAAACTATGACTTCATCATTATTCGCGGACAATATGGCTCTGAATATGTCGATAAATGTTTAGCAAACAATTCTGCACTTTTAGATAAATACAATATGAAATTTGGTGTTTATTCTTATAGTATGTATGAAAATGCCGATGATGCGCGTTATGAGGCTCGAACACTTCATCAACGTGCACCTAAAGCTGATTTTTACATTAATGATTATGAACAACAAACGGTTAAATCTGGTGATGAAAATACTGCCACTCAAGCTTGGGCTGCTGAAATGAAAAAGTTAGCGGGAAATAAAAAGGTATTGTTCTATTCTTACGAGAATTTCATGTTAAATCATGTTGCTAACGCCATTAATGCTTATGATGGATGTTGGTTAGCAGCGTATCAACAAACTGAACCTCAAAGCGAACATGTCCTATGGCAATACACGGATCACTATTATGCATCTGAACTCAAACAAAATGTTGATGCTAACTATGTAAGTCAAAATCTTAATCAGAATTTTTTTATCAACTAGGTTAAATAGCACTTTACAAAACAGAACGTATGTTCTATAATATCGATGTGAGGTGTTTAACATGCAGTTAAATTTAGATTGGTCTAAGGATTTTCAAGAATTTCAAGACATTCTAAATAGTGGTATCCACCCAGATTGGCTCTATTGTGCTAAAGCAAACTTGGTACTTCAACCCGCTTATACTGGTGAAGGTAAACAGTTTTTTAGCACAGAAGATATTGTTGAAGCGAGTAAAGTGATACCTTTCTTTTAAATCATCTTGACATTATCTTATTCATAAATAGTGACATGAAACAATTACGACCATACCAATTTTGTAGTATAAGTCTTCAGTTAACTAACTTATTCATTCAATTTTAACTTAAATCACAATATATACTTTTCCAAAGTTAATAAATAAAAACAATGTAAGCCCCTCGTCACATTAGCCATTTTCGAAGCTTACATTGTTTTTTATCTATGAGTTAGCAATTTATTGTTATCATTCCAATTTTAGACATTGAATCTAAAGTGAACAATATCTCCATCTTGCATGATATAGTCTTTACCTTCTAAACGTTGTTTCCCAGCTTCTTTTGCACCTTGTTCACCATTATATTCGACATAGTCTTTATAACTTGTTACCTCTGCACGAATGAAACCACGTTCAAAATCTGTATGGATAATACCTGCACATTGTGGAGCCGTCATACCTTGTTTAAATGTCCAAGCACGTACTTCTTGCACACCCGCCGTAAAATATGTTGATAAACCTAACAAATCATAAGTCGTACGGATAAGTTTATTTAAACCAGGTTCTTCAATGCCTAAGTCTTCCAAGAACATCGCTTTATCTTCATCATCAAGTGTTGCAATCTCTTCTTCAATTTTTGCACTGATTACGATAACCTCAGAATCTTCCTTTGCAGCATACTCTCGAATTGCTGTTACTTTATCGTTTTCTACATCGCCAATTTCATCTTCTCCTACATTAGCGATATATAACATTTTTTTAGATGTTAATAGCTGTGCTTGATTAACCCATTTTTGATCTTCTTCATTAAACTCAAGGCTACGCACTGGATTGCCTTCTTCTAAAGCTTCTTTAATACGATTTAGAATACGCATTTCCATTTCTGCTGTTTTATCTTTTTGACGAGCCATTTTTTCAATACGTGGTAAACGCTTTTCAACTGATTCTAAGTCTGCAAGCACGAGTTCCATATTAATGACTTCGATATCTTCTAACGGATTTACGCGACCAGCGACATGTGTCACATTATCATCATCAAATGCACGTACAACTTGGCAAATTGCATCTACTTCACGAATATGTGATAGAAATTTATTGCCTAAACCTTCTCCTTTAGATGCACCTTTAACAATCCCAGCAATATCTGTAAATTCAAATGCTGTAGGAATCGTTTTCTTTGGTTCTACCATTTCTGTTAATTTATCTAAACGCGTATCTGGCACTTCCACAATCCCAACGTTAGGATCAATGGTAGCAAACGGATAGTTTGCTGCTAAAGCCCCTGCTTTAGTAATTGCGTTAAATAGGGTAGATTTGCCTACATTAGGTAAACCTACAATACCTGCTGTTAAAGCCATTATTCATTCTCCTTACTTTCTGTATCTTGCTGTGATACAACGATTTTTTTCATTTTCTTATTAAACGTCTGCCGTGGAATCATGATGCTGCGATTACATTTTTCGCATTTGATACGAATATCAGCGCCCATACGAATAATTTTAAATCTATTCGCACCACAAGCATGTTGTTTTTTCATTTCTACTATATCATTTATTCCATACTTTGACGTCATAAAGTTACCTCCAATCCTTATTTGCTCTTTTGTTGACTTTCGTATTGAGAAAAGACCGGTTGAGGCAATTTAATACCTTCTTGGACAAATAATTTTTGAATTTCCTTACGTAAAATACGTGCACCAGCTGCACCTTCACCAGGAATGGTTTCTGCAGAAATTCTAAATGTTACTTTATTATTCTCAATTGCGTCTATCCCAAGAACAACTGGATCTGTTACAAATAAATAATACTTACTTCGCATTGACACAAACAATTTATTTAATTTCTTTTCAACTGCATCTAAATTCTCTTCAACTGATACAGGAATAACTACAATTGCAGTACCGTTCGTAATTGAAAAGTTTGTTATCTCACCCATGCTACCATTAGGAAGAATAGTTAATTCTCCAGTTATTGTATTAATGCGTGTTGATCGCAAACCAATCGATTTAACTGTACCTTCTGCAACTGTCGTTCCACCGCTATTGATTTTAACATAATCTCCAACATCAAATTGGTTTTCAAAAATAATAAAGAATCCCGTGATAACATCTTTTACAATCGTTTGGGCTCCGAAACCTACAGCTAATCCTACCACACCAGCGCTAGCAATAATGCCTTCTACACTTATTCCAAATTTACTTAAGACGGTTGTAATAACGATAAACCAAACAATATATTTTACGACATTTTGTACAAGGGATATGAGTGTTTTCGAACGTTTTTTATTTCCTTTTTTACTCTTGTTTTGGATTTTAAACGCTTGAGCAATAATTTTATTTAAGATGGATATAACAATGATTGCTACTAAGATATAAATTAAGATTAAAGCTAGTTTTGTAATTAAGTTTTCATATGTTTCGACCTTAGTTAACGGTTCGAATAATGATGCTAGTACATTTTTTATTTGATTCATTTATGCAAACCTCCCTATGTTTCGACAATTATGCCATTATATATAAATTCGGTTATACCGTCATCCGTCTACGGTTCGAATAATGAACAACATCACGATCTTTGTTTTCATTTTCCACCGCTATATAGTAACACCTTATTGCTATCATATGCATGCACTTTTTATTATCCGAACCTCAAATTGGGTAAGTAAGACTAAAAATCGTGCATTACTTATCATGCAATAATTTAATTAACCGCTCAAATTCTTCTTTCGACTTAAATTCAAACGTAATTGCACCAACTTGTTTTTTAGTAGAGATATCAACTTTTGCACCATATTGTTCTCGTAATAACCGCTCTTGTTTTTGAATGAATTTAGGTTTTAGTGGTTCCTTAGTTACTTTGGGGTAAGGCTGACTTCCCTCTTGAATGTTGTTCACATACTTTTCTAAATACCTTACACTCCATGATTCTTTAAACGCTTTTCTGCCCACTTGAATCATACGTTGTTTATCCTTGATTCCGAGTAATGTTCTGCCATGTGCGCCGCTGAGTTCTCCTCGTTGTACACTATCTTTAAGTGATGTGGGCAAATGCAGAAGTCTTAACATGTTGGCAATATATGGACGCGATTTACCTAAGCGATGCGCGACTTCTTGTTGCGTAAGTTGCAAATCGTCCATCAATCGTTGATAACTTTCTGCTTCTTCAATTGCATTTAAGTCTTCACGCTGTAAATTTTCAATAATAGCGAGTTCCATCATATCTGCATCAGATAACTCTTTTATAATTGATGGCAACTTTGTCAATCCAGCAAGTTGAGAAGCTCTATAACGTCTCTCACCTACTACAATATAATATCCTTGAACCGTTTGTCTGAGCACAATGGGTTGTAAAATACCGTGAATTTTAATTGACTCAGCTAAATCGTTTAGTCGTTCTGCATCAAAATTTTTCCTTGGTTGATATGGATTAGGCATAATTTCTTCAATTGCAATCCATCGTATCTGCTCATCTTCATTTATCTGTAGGCGATGATCATTTTCTATAGCCACTAATTCTCACCTCATCTTCCCTTTACTAAATTTATTTTATACATCAAATGATTGTGTTCTATTACTTTATATTATTTTAAAAATTAATTGTGGTTTTCACAAGTGCTAACCGTACCCTTAGCCAAAAAATAAAATCTTTTTATCTAATTTATCTCGCATGTTTTATCGTTTACGATAATCTATCGGAATTAATTTTCTAATCTAAATTTCCAGAAAAGTTGTTGACAAATTAAATTTTGAGCTGTAAGCTATGAAATATCATTACAAAAACACTACACACTGTAATAAGGAAAGTAGAGCATACACTACAAGCACAGAGAGTTTCCATTTGCTGAAAGGAAACATTGGAAGCATGTTTGAAAATGGCCTTTGAGTGTTGATACCAATAGGAGGTATCAACGGGTTCGCCCGTTATAGCGATACAGTATTAACATTTTGTTGAATGGCGTACTGGAATGCAATACGTCACGACATGCCGGTTAATACTCATTTAATTCTTTAGAACTAAATGAGTTTTTTAATGTGTTCTAAATTCACATTAATCGTGGCTAAACGTGATATTCGTTTCACTTATGTCTAGACAAATATGGCGTACTGAATGAGGTTACTTTAGCAATAAAGTAACAAACAAAGGTGGTACCGCGAAACAAGCTTTCGTCCTTTACATCCGATAACTATCGGGTTTAAAGGACGGAAGCTTTTTTTATTGAAAAACGGAATGGAGGACATTGATATGAAAGATACACAATTGGCTCAAATCGCTTTAACTAAAGATGCGACCGGCGCCATTGCGAATCCCATTTATTTATCAACAGCATTTCAACATCCTCATCTTGGTGAATCAACAGGTTATGATTATTCGCGCACAAAGAATCCAACACGCAGTGCATTTGAGGAAGCGTTCGCTGCACTAGAACAAGGCGTTGCCTCATTTGCGACGTCGAGTGGCATGGCCGCTATCCAACTTATCTGTAACCTCTTTAAACCAGGTGATGAAGTGCTTGTCGCATTTGATTTATATGGCGGGCATTTAGACTGTTTGATTTTTATGAACAGCAATATGGCATTAAATTTAAATATGTCGATTTCTTAAATTATGATGACGTTTTACAGCATATCAATGCACATACTAAAGCATTGTTTATTGAACCAATCTCAAATCCACAAATGATAGAAATTGATGTCACGCTTTATTATGATCTCAGTCAGCGTCATGGATTATTGACGATTATCGATAATACGTTTCTTACGCCATACTTATCGACACCGTTGACTGAAGGTGCTGATATAGTACTACATTCAGCAACAAAGTACATTGGTGGCCATAATGATGTGTTGGCTGGCGTCGTCACGGTCAAGGATACGCAATTAGCAGAAACATTAGGTCAATTTCATAATATGACTGGTGCAACACTCTCACCATTAGACAGTTATTTATTACAGCGTGGTTTAAAAACACTTCATCTCCGAGTTGAACGGGCTCAACAAAATGCCCAACAACTTGCACAGCGTTGTAACGACTTAGCAGCTATTGATGAAGTTTTATATAGCGGACGAACAGGCATGCTAAGCTTACGTCTCAACAAACATTATTCAGTTGCTAAATTTTTGGAAAATTTAGAAATTTGTATATTCGCTGAAAGTTTAGGTGGAACAGAAACTTTTATTACTTTCCCATACACGCAAACACACGTCGATATGCCAGATGAAGAAAAGGATAAACGTGGCATCGATGAATATTTAATACGTTTGTCTATAGGTATTGAACATTACCAAGATATTGAAGCAGATATTATTCAAGCTTTAACACAAGCTAAAGAGGAGTGATGATATGGCTTTATCTAAAGAAACTGAAGTCATTTTTGATGAACGACGCGGTATTGATTATGACTCAGCAAACCCACCACTGTATGATTCTTCAACATTTCATCAACAAGTATTAGGTGGCAATGCACCATTTGATTACGCACGTAGTGGCAATCCAAACCGGCAACTGCTTGAAGATAAATTAGCTAAGTTAGAAGGTGGGACTTACGCGTTTGCTTATGCTTCAGGTATTGCAGCTATCTCGGCTGTATTGTTAACGCTGTCGTCCGGAGACCATGTCATACTTCCTGATGATGTTTACGGAGGTACATTCCGTTTAACAGAACAAATATTGAACCGTTTTGGTATTGAATTTACAACTGTCGATACCACACAACCCAATAACATTGAACAGGCGATTCAATCTAACACAAAGTTGATTTATGTTGAAACACCATCGAACCCATGTTTTAAGATCACTGATATTCGTGCTGTCGCCCAAATCTCACAGCAACATCAGTTATTATTAGCGGTTGATAATACATTTATGACACCACTAGGCCAGTCACCTTTAGCATTAGGCGCTGATATTGTTGTACACTCAGCAACTAAATTTTTAAGTGGTCACAGTGACATTATTGCAGGTGCCGCAATTACAAATCGACAAGATGTCGCTCAAGCACTTTACTTATTACAAAACGGTACTGGCACCGCATTATCAGCACAAGATAGTTGGACACTAGCTAAACATCTTAAGACTTTGCCAGTACGCTTTAAGCAAGCTACAGCCAATGCAGAAAGGTTAGTCGAATTTTTATCTCAACGTTCTGAAATTTCCGAAGTTTATTACCCAGGAAATCATGCTAAACATCTGCAACAAGCATCTAGTGGCGGTGCTGTCATAGGCTTTAGATTAAAGGATGAGTCAAAAGCACAAACCTTTGTTGATGCATTGACACTACCATTAGTTTCCGTCAGCTTAGGCGGTGTTGAGACAATTTTATCTCATCCAGCTACTATGTCACATGCAGCTATTCCAGAAGATGTGCGAAATCAACGCGGTATTACCTTTGGCTTATTCCGATTAAGTGTAGGATTAGAACAACCTGACGAACTGATTGCCGACATCAAATTTGCACTAAAGGAGGCTTTTAATGAGTCAATTTCTCAACCAGTTACAAAACAATATCTTAGTAGCTGATGGCGCTATAGGTACTATTCTTTATTCAGAAGGCTTAGATACTTGCCCAGAAGCCTATAACTTAACTCATCCTGATAAAGTTGAACGAATTCATCGCTCATATATCGAGGCAGGCGCCGATGTTATTCAAACCAACACATATGGTGCTAATTTTGAAAAATTAAAACCCTTTGGTTTAGAACATAAAGTTAAAGAAATTCATAAGGCTGCTGTTAAAATTGCAAAGCGCGCTGCGACTAAAAATACATTTATATTAGGTACTGTAGGCGGATTTCGCGGTATTAAACAAGATGATATTTCTTTATCAACGATACAGTATCATACGGAAAATCAAATTGATACGTTGATTGAAGAAGGTGTAGATGCACTGCTATTTGAAACATATTACGACTTAGATGAATTGAAACGTATTGTTACCTGGACTAAACGTAATTATGACATTCCGGTAGTCGCACAATTAACCGCTTCAAACACAACTTATCTTGTTGACGGTACAGAAATCAATGATGCCTTAGCACAACTTGTTACTTGTGGTGCTGATGTGGTTGGCCTGAACTGTCATCACGGACCACATCATATGGAAAAATCATTTTCTCACATCGCATTGCCAGATAATGCATATCTTTCGTGTTATCCCAATGCCAGTTTACTAGATATTGAAAACAGTGAATTTAAATATAATGACAATGCACAATACTTTGGTGCTGTAGCAGAAAAATTAATCGAACAAGGTGTACGCTTGATTGGGGGTTGTTGTGGAACGACACCACAACACATTCATTACATTAAATCCTCGGTGTCACACCTCTCACCTGTTAACCATAAAAAGGTTATTCCTATTCATAAAAAGAGTAATCAGCGTCGAACAGATTCGATAAAACAATCACTAACTTCTAAAGTTAAACAAGGCCCAACGGTAATTGTCGAACTAGATACTCCAAAGCACTTGGATACAGATTTATTCTTTGAAAATATAGGAAAATTGGATGCAGCACATATTGATGCTGTAACGTTAGCAGATAATTCGCTGGCCACTGTTCGCATTAGTAACATCGCTGCTGCCAGTCTAATTAAACAGCGCTATGACATTGAACCTTTAGTACATATTACCTGCCGAGACCGTAATTTAATTGACTTACAATCTCATTTATTAGGCCTATCTTTAATAGGTGTCAATGAAATTTTAGCTATTACTGGAGATCCATCTAAGGTAGGACATTTACCAGGTTCAACGAATGTCTACGACGTCAACTCTAAAGGTTTAACAGAATTAGCTTTACGTTTTAATCAAGGTATTAATACAGACGGTGATGCGCTGAAGAAACATACTAACTTCAACATCGCTGGCGCTTTCGATCCAAACGTACGAAAGTTAGATGGCGCTGTAAAACGCTTAGAAAAGAAAATAGCAAGCGGCATGAGTTATTTCATTACACAACCGGTTTATAGCAAAGAAAAAATCATTCAAGTGTATGAAGCAACAAAACATCTAAATATACCTATATTTATAGGAATTATGCCTATTGCAAGTTACAACAATGCACTATTTTTACATAATGAAGTGCCAGGCATCAAGATGTCAGAAAGTGTATTAAATCAGTTTAAAGCAGTTAAAGATGATAAAGAAAAGACGAAAGAATTGAGTTTAAGACTATCAAAAGATTTGATTGATACAGTACATCAATATTTTAACGGATTGTATATCATCACACCATTTCAACGTGTAGATTACTCTCTAGAACTCGCAGCGTACTCACGATCAATCACCACTAATAAGGAGGCAATATTATGACAACAATTAACACTTCAAATTTAGGATTCCCAAGATTAGGTAGAAAAAGAGAATGGAAAAAAGCCATAGAAAGTTATTGGGCTAAAAAAATTGATAAAGCTGAATTAGACCAAACATTAACTGACTTACACAGAGAAAATTTACTACTTCAAAAAAATTACAATTTAGATAGTGTACCTGTAGGAGATTTTTCACTTTACGACCATATTCTCGATACATCTCTATTATTCAATATTATCCCTCAACGTTTCCAAGGCCGAGAAGTGAATGATGATTTATTATTCGATATCGCACGCGGAAATAAAGAACACGTAGCTAGTGCCTTAATCAAATGGTTCAATACCAACTATCACTATATCGTACCAGAATGGGACAATGTTACTCCTAAAATCGAATATAATGCTTTGTTAGAACGCTTTAAATATGCACAATCACTAAATATCAATGCACATCCTGTCATTGTAGGACCTATTACTTTTGTAAAATTATCAAAAGGCGGTCATCAATCTTTTGAGGAAAAAGTGCGTGCATTACTACCACTTTATAAAGAAGTGTTACAACAATTAGTTGACGCTGGTGCACAATACATTCAAGTAGATGAACCGATATTAGTTACTGATAGCAGCAGTGATTATGAAACAATCACGAAAGAAGCATATGATTATTTAGCTCATGATGGCTTGGGCAAAAAATTAGTCATTCAAACATATTTTGAACGTGCTAATGTTAAATTCTTAAGTACTTTAGCAGTTGGTGGCTTAGGTTTAGACTTTGTTCATGACAATGGTTACAACTTAAAACAAATTCAAGCCGGAGACTTTGATCGTTCAAAAACATTATACGCAGGTATTATCGATGGTCGTAATGTATGGGCTGCAGATATTGAAGCTAAGAAAAATCTCATTGAAACATTGCAACAATATACAGAACATATTGTGATTCAACCATCATCATCATTATTGCATGTTCCAGTATCATTAGATGATGAAACATTAGAAGCGTCAGTCGCTGAAGGGTTAAGCTTTGCTACTGAAAAATTAGATGAATTGGATGCGCTTCGTCGTTTATTTAACAACAATGATAGCACTAAATATGATGCACTAAAAGCACGTTATGAACGTTTCCAAAGTCAATCATTTAAAAATCTTGAATATGATTTTGAAAGTGTACGTACACATCGTCAATCAGCATTCCCAGCTCGTAAAAAAGCTCAAGATGCACGTTTACATTTACCTGACTTACCTACAACAACGATTGGATCATTCCCGCAAACACGGGAAGTGCGTAAATATCGAGCAGATTGGAAAAATCATCGAATTTCAGATAAAGCCTATAATGATTTCTTAGAAAGTGAAATTGCGCGTTGGATTAAAATTCAAGAAGATATCGGTTTAGATGTGTTAGTTCATGGTGAATTTGAACGTAATGATATGGTTGAATTCTTTGGAGAAAAATTACAAGGTTTCCTTGTAACAAAATTTGGCTGGGTACAATCTTATGGCTCTCGTGCCGTAAAACCACCTGTAATTTACGGTGATGTAAAATGGACCGAACCACTTACTGTTAAAGAAACAGTATACGCTCAAAGTTTAACAGACAAACCGGTAAAAGGTATGTTAACTGGTCCTGTAACCATTCTGAACTGGTCATTCGAACGTGTCGATGTACCTCGTAAAATTGTACAAGATCAAATTGCATTAGCAATCAATGAAGAAGTGTTAGCACTTGAAGCTGCAGGCATCAAAGTAATTCAAGTAGACGAACCTGCATTACGTGAAGGCTTACCACTACGCTCTGAATATCATGCACAATACTTAAAAGACGCAGTACATTCATTTAAACTTGCGACATCATCTGTGCGAGATGATACACAAATTCATACGCATATGTGTTATTCTCAATTTGGTCAAATCATCAATGCGATTCATGAATTAGATGCTGATGTGATTTCAATTGAAACATCACGTAGTCACGGCGATTTAATTCAAGACTTTGAAGATATCAACTATGATTTAGGTATTGGTCTGGGCGTTTATGATATCCATAGTCCACGTATTCCTACTGAAAATGAAATTGAAACGGCAATCGATCGTTCACTTCAACAAATTGATCGTTCACTCTTCTGGGTTAATCCAGATTGCGGTTTAAAAACACGTAAAGAAGATGAAGTTAAAGCTGCTTTAACCGTCTTGGTAAATACCGTGAAGAAAAAACGCGCTGAATAAGACACATCTTATATTTCTTAATACGCTGATGATTTATGATGGGAGCGGGACAGAGTTTAATATGAATTCGTAGTCCGGCACCGGCAAGGTTGACTAGGATTAAAAAAGCTTGGTATAAGTGCTTTTCAATCCAGTCAACAACTGCCAATATAGGGCTCAGAGCCTAAAATATGATGATATTCCAGACTCATCACGATTAATATTATTCAAAGTAGGTGATTGTAATGACAACTTATCCTTTATGGGAACAGCTTCATCAATTAAAATCAGCACAATGGGTTGACCTTACACATACGTTTGATCCAGATATTCCTCGTTTTAGTGAATTCGAAAAGGGTCAAGTGGATACACTATTCACTGTAAAAGAACACGGCTTTTACGTGCAACGTTGGAATATTGTGACACAATATGGCACACATATTGATGCACCTATTCACTTTGTTGAAGGTAAACGTTATTTAGAAGACTTAGATTTAAAAGAACTCGTTCTGCCTCTTATCGTGTTGGATTTTTCTAAAGAAGCTGCTGACAACAATGATTTCGTCGTCACTCGAGCTCATTTAGAAGCCTGGGAAGCGAAACATGGTCAAATTGAACCTGATACCTTTGTCGCTTTGCGTACGGATTGGTCAAAACGCTGGCCTGATATAGAACGCTTTGAAAACAGAGATGCTAAAGGTCAACAACATTTACCAGGTTGGGGACTTGACGCATTAAAGTTCTTACTAGAAGAACGTCAGGTAAAATCTATTGGTCACGAAACATTTGATACAGATGCTTCAATAGATACAGCTAAAAATGGTGATATTGTTGGTGAACGCTATGTGCTAGGTCAAGACACATTCCAACTTGAATTATTGACTCATCTTGATCAATTACCAACCCGTGGTGCCATTATTTATGCCATTAGTCCTAAACCTAAAAATGCACCAGGATTCCCCGTTCGTGCATTTGCAATTAAGCCTTAAATAGCTCACGTTTTATATCATTAAGGCATCAACTTGCCTCCTAATAATGCCTCATCTATGATAACCAGAACAACCAAGGTACACACCCTCAAGCCTTGGTTGTTTTTATGATTCTTACTTTATTCAATCTTCTACTTATTACTTTCATTTGAATTCACCGGATATTCATTATATAATTACAAATCGTAATCATTACTATTTATAACATATAAAGGAGTATATATATGTCTCAACATCACTCTATTATTATTGTTGGCGCTGGTGCAGCTGGTATTGGAATGGCGATTACCCTTCAAGATTTTAACCTATCTGACGTCTTAATTTTAGAAAAAAATAGTATTGGTCATTCTTTTAAACAATGGCCAAAGTCAACCAGAACCATTACACCATCATTTACTACTAATGGCTTCGGTATGCCTGATATTAATGCCGTGTCAATCGATACTTCTCCAGCGTTTACCTTTAAAGAAGAGCACCTTTCAGGTTCAACATATAGTGAATACTTGGAATTGATTAGTCAACATTATCAATTAAATGTTGAAACCAAGACAACTGTAAATAGTATAGAAGCAAAGAAAGATTGTTATTACATAAAGACAAATCATGGCGATTACTCTGCTGATTATTTATTTATTGCTACTGGTGATTTTGCCTTTCCATATCAACCATTTCAATATGGTCGCCATTACAGCAAGATCCATGATTTCAACACGTTAGGACAAGACAACAAACGCTACACTATTATCGGTGGTAATGAAAGTGCTTTTGACGCTGCCATACATCTGTCTAACGTCGGTGCCCAAGTATCAATTTATGCACAGCAATCAAGTTTCAATCAAGTGGATGCAGATCCAAGTATTCGCTTATCATCATATACCTATCATCGTTTGAAAAGTGCCATGTCTGATGGTGCTCAAATTGATATGCATACACCTTATACATTAGCATCTATCTCATATGATAATGACATCTATACTTTAACGTTTACAAATGGGCTTATTACTCAATCTGAAACTGAGCCTATTATTGCAACTGGTTTTGATGTCACGGCCAATCCATTGGTACAACAACTTTTTGATATTAACGGTCAAGACATTAAACTTACAGACCAAGACGAATCAACACGATATCCAAATGTGTTTATGATTGGTGCAACAGTCCGTCATGACAATGCAACATTATGTTACATTTATAAATTTAGAGCACGTTTTGCGGTATTAGCGAAGATAATTGCTGATCGTGAAGGGTTATCAGACAATCAAAATATCGTTGACCGCTATAAGCATAATCAAATGTACCTAGATGATTATGAATGCTGTGATGTGAACTGCTCATGCTAGAGATAACCTTTGATTTAAAAAATGGTACACATGATGCCATACCACATGATGTTCATTATCTAAAGTTAACAAATATTACTAAACTAACAACCCAGCAACAAACTTTATTACGCCAATGGATTGTAAAACATCAATTAGATATTTCTTTGTATGAACGTATATTAGTAAGTCCTTTGAATAGTGAAGCCATTGTGAAACAACTCACTCAATTTGTACAGTTATGCAAAACGATACAACCCAAAAAACGTGATATGTCTTTCGGTTGGTTATTGATTGTGATTATGTTTGCACTACCCGTATGGGGGGCGTATCATTTTTCAGCATGGTTACAAACTGCTTATGTAGAAGAAGGCATACAACGTTTAGCCAAGCTATCTCTATTCAGTCAACATTGGGTAAATTCGATATTATTTGGAGATTATGGCATTGGCTCACTAGGCACTTATTCACTTATATGGGCGTTACCAGTAGTTATATTAATCAGCTTATCGACAGCCATTGTTGCTCAAACACATCTTAAAGAATATATTGTATGGGCTATCGAGCCTACTATGAAAAAGTTGGGCCTACACGGAGCTGATATCATCCCCGTGCTTGAAGGCTTCGGTTGTAATGCTGCAGCGGTATCACAAGCGGCTTCTCAATGTCACCAATGTACTAAAGCACAGTGTATGAGTTTAATTAGTTTTGGTAGCTCTTGTAGCTATCAAATTGGTGCAACCCTTTCTATTTTCAACGTAGCACAGCGCTCTTGGTTATTTGTACCGTACTTAATTTTAGTCTTTTTAGGCGGTATGTTACACAACCAGTTGTGGAGGAACCGACAACAGCAAAGATTAATAACCAATTCGAACTTTTATCACAATTTTAAATTTCATTGGCCACAGTTTTTTTCTTTATGTAATGCTTTATGGTGTAATGTGCGTATGTTTTTGCTACAAGCATTACCTATTTTTATAGGCATTTGTGTTATTGTTAGCCTCTTAGCATTAACGCCCATATTAACGTTTATTTCACAAATTTTTATGCCTTTATTATCTTATCTCAATATACCAACACAGTTATCTCCCGGTATATTGTTTTCAATTATACGCAAGGACGGCATGTTGCTTTTCAATATGCATGATGGATTCTGGCTTAAGCAGTTAAGTAGTTTACAGTTGCTACTATTAGTGTTTTTCAGCTCAACGTTCACATCATGTACTGTCACAATGACTATGTTAATACGACATTTAGGATGGTTGCAAAGCTTGAAAATGATTTCACAACAAATGATAACTGCAAGCATGTGTATAACGGTTACATGGTTTATCGTTCGTATCTGCACCATTTGGCTACATTAATAAGGAGGCAATCGTATGAGAATTATCATTATTGGTGGCTTTTTAGGCGGTGGGAAGACTACCCTGTTAAATCATTTAGTTAAAGATGCTATAGACAATCACTTGCATCCGGCTGTGATTATGAATGAATTTGGTAAGCAAAGTATCGATGGCTTACTAATTGAACAACCTATTCCTTTAGAAGAAATAACGTCAGGCTGTATTTGTTGTGCTATGAAAGCAGATGTTTCGCAACAACTACATCAGCTTTATATACACTATCAACCAGATGTTGTCTTTATCGAGTGCAGTGGCGTGGCTGAACCACTGGCAGTTGTTGATGCATGTTTAACACCAGTGCTTAGTCCTATCGTTCGTATTGATAGTATTGTCAATGTCATCGATGCGGCAATGGCAAATAAGCTATCAACCTATCCTGATGACATTCAGCACTTGTTCTTTGCACAACTAGAGCATAGTTCTACACTATTCATCAATAAAATAGATCGAGTTGATTTAGACAGCTTAAGTGAATTTCTGGTTAACATAGGCCAACAACATCAAGATGCAGATGTGCGAGTGGGCGTTCAAGGCCAATTAGGTTTAAGTGATTTAATACAACCACAGGCTTTACATGCTAAGCCTTCTGGACAACATCACCATCGTCTGAATCATATTTTTATTGAACAGCCGACGATAGTTAATCAACATACATTTATCGATCATTTAGAACATTTACCGACACATGTATATAGACTAAAAGGCTTTATGCGCTTTGCTGATAAACCTTACACTTACCTTGTCCAATGTACACAACAACAAATCGAATTAACACCTATTGCTCTGCAACAAGACATTCCACTTTATCTCGTGATGATAGGTATAAACTTAGAAGACGCTCTAAGTGCATCTTTCAAAACGTAACAAAATGAATAGGCCATAAAATGCACGCTACGATATGCATTTTATGGCCTTTATTAGTTGTTTTTATACTACTACTTAATAATATCAATTAATTCTTTTTTAGCCGCAGCACGTGCTGGTACCCAACCAAAGATGATTCCAATTAGTGTAGAAACACTAACTGCTAATAAGACTGACCCTAGACTGACCGAACTCTTAATCATGTCAGGTGTAACGAAATCAATAAGTGTTGCCAAACCAATGCCTAATATAAGTCCAATAATACCTCCAATTAAACATAAGATAACACTTTCCACTAAAAACTGTACTTCAATGTTCTTGCCGGTTGCACCAAACGCACGGCGAATCGCTATTTCCTCGGTACGTTCGGTCACTGAAATGTACATGACATTCATTACACCTATACCAGCAATAAACAATGATATTCCTGCTACTGCAGCAACAAAGTAGGTAATGGTATCAAGAATATTACCCACACTTTTCATCATATCTTCATTATCCACAAAGCTATATTTACCTTCAGAGAGCCCTGAGCCTTTTTTATTTAATTCCTTCTCAACTTGTTGGGCGACATCTTTCTTATGTGCATCTGCCATCACAGTAAGCTGAAGTTGCGGCGTACCTTGTGAAAGGTCGCTCATATAATGATTAAATGTTTTCGTAGGCATTTGCACAACGTTTTCAACTGGTGAACCACTGTCATCTGTAACATCAGCATCAGACACACCAACAACTTTAAAGCCCTCACCATTAATGTATAATGACTTCCCAACCGCATCATTATGAAAGATTCGTTTTGAAAGTTTATGGTCAATGACGACAACTTTTTCAATCATATCATTGTCTTCAGTAGAATATCCATCGCCTTCATCTACCGCTGTTACTGCTGTTGCTTTTTTTAAGTTAACTTCGCCGTTACCTTGGGTATTGGTCGCTTTAGCTGCATATGTACTTTCTTGTGTTTCTTTGATTTTAGCCGAGGACACACCATTGACTTGTTCTACTAACTGAATATCCTCATGTTTAAACGGATTTTCTTTTGGAGCGCTTTGGTTTTCTGTAGCAAAGCTGATTATTACTTGATTCTTGCCCGCGCCTGCATCATCAAATTGTTCATTGGTCGATTGTTTAAATCCATTACCTAGCGACATAATTGTAATCACAGCGGCAATACCAATTATGATTCCAATCATAGTTAACAGGTTACGTCGTTTATTTTTTAATATTGAGCGCAAGGCGACAACAATAACATTATATAAATTGCTCATGTGTCATCACCTCTTCGCTTTGTATGCGACCATCTAATATATGAATAATACGGTCTGCTTGTTCAGCCACTTTGCGATCATGGGTAACCATAATTAATGTTGTTTGTTGTGCCTTATTTAAACTTCCAAATAATGCCATAATCTCCTTCGACGTTTCAGAATCAAGTGCACCAGTTGGCTCATCAGCAATAATAAACCTTGGTTCATTGACGATTGCTCGAGCAATTGCCACACGTTGTTGCTGACCTCCTGATAACTTGCTAGGCAGTAAATTTTCTTTCCCTGTGAGTCCAACATCAGCAAGCCGTTGCTTCACGCGTACTGATCTTTTTTTCGCTGGCATACCATTGTAAATAAGTGGAATGCTGACGTTTTCAAAAATAGTATGATTTTGAATTAATTTAAAATTTTGAAACACAAAACCCACTGTACGATTGCGTATTTCAGCTAATTTACTATCTGAACTTTGTTTGTAAGATTCATGTTCAAAATTATAGATTCCTGAATAACCACGATCAATAAAACCTAAAATATTAATTAACGTACTTTTCCCAGAACCAGACGGACCCATAACTGCAATAAATTCGCCTGCTTGAATGTTCAAGTTAATGTCTTTTAATACTTGGGTTGTTTCATTGCCATTCTTAAAAGCACGGTTGACACCTTTTAACTCAATCATGAAGACACCTCAATTTTTTCACCATCATTGAGATTGACTTGAGGATTTTTAATTACTTTATCTCCAGCTTTTAATCCTTTTTTAACAATGATTTGATCATTATTGCGTTCAATTTTAATATGGCGTTTATGTACTTTATACTCAGAATCCAACACGAATACTTGATTATCTTTCGTTAAAACATTCTTCGGTAATTTTAATGTTTTCAATGGAATTTTGGCCTCTAACGAAAAACCTGCTCTAATTGGGAGATCTATATTCCCTATAATTACCGTGTATTTTGATGCTGCTCCGTCTTTACCTCCTGATGGATTATTAACAGTTGGATTTATAGCTGTTTGTGTCCCGCCCGCCTCGCCATTACTTTCCATATTTCCTTGTTGACTTGCTTGTGCAGTATTTGTATTTGTTGAATCTTCAAACGATGTTGGGAGTTGATCAATCTTGATGATTTTCCCAGTCCCGCTTTTACCATTACTATTTATCTTAATATTGACGTTATCTCCTTCTTTAATTTTATCAATATCAAATTCTGAAACGCTTGCTTTAACTTGAGGTTGATTCGATATTAGCTGCAAAATAGGTTCACCATCGCTAGCATCACTGCCATTTTTAATGTTAACAATACCGTTAAATGAAGCTACCGTACTATCATTTACCTGTTTATCATATTGTGCAAGTTGCTGTTGTGCTTCTGATAAGGCACTTTGGTCCTCTGTAAGCTTCGTTTGTAATGACTGGTCATTAGGCGTTTGATTAATTTGCGTCACATCTTTATTCACTTGTTGCTGTGCTTGATTCACTTTATTGGCCATAGATTGACGCTTACTCGTATTTGTATCGTAACTAATAAGACGTTCACCTTGGCGTACTTTTTGTCCATCTTCAACTGTAGCAGCAATCAACGTACCAACTTGACTATTATATTGATAAGTTTTTACTGACTGTGGCGCGGCCTTACCTTCAATTTGAATCGGTGTTTCCGCTTTAACTGTATATGTATCGTAACCTGAATGTTGTTGCTTATGATCTCGCAATATATATTTAAAAATAACAACACTAATGATTAATAATATAAAAATAATAATACTGATTGCCCATATTTTTTTCTTGGTCATCTGTCTACTCCTTTTCTGTTATAACTCAATATCTTTTTTAATTATACAGACGAAAATGTTGTCTTTATGGCATATGACAATATTGTTAGCAAGCTGTTCGTTTATTTATCTATTGATATTGACGTTACGTCATACTTTATATTAAACATCAGAAGGAGGTGAGACATATGGAATTTTATCTTATGCCAATGTTTAATAAACTTTGTGTGCAAGACATAGCTAAATCCGAAAAATGGTATAGCAAAACACTCGGATTCAAAAGTGTCTTCAAGTTTAGAAATGATAAGCAACAAGTGCTTATGAATCATCTGCGTTTAGCTAAATATCAAGATATTATGCTTATAACTAACGATACAGATTGGCATGTTGGTAACGCGATTTACCTTAATCTACTAGTTGATGACATTGACGCTGTTGCAGCTCGTGTATCTCCCAAAAACATCCTGGAGCCATTAACTCTAAAACCTTGGAATGCCTATGAATTGACGCTTAAAGATCCTGATGGTCACCAGATTACGTTGACACAGCCTTTAATAAAACAAGAAGCATTTGACGATGTCATTCAACAAATTCAATTAAATTAAGCATTAAAAAAAGAGCGGAACAGATGTCATAATGAATTCATAGTTCCGCCCCGGCAAGGTTGACTAGGATTGAAA
>NZ_KV830914.1:83046-94912 GCF_001836955.1 Staphylococcus sp. HMSC063A07 | reverse complement strand
TAGTTCATAGCCTAAAACATAATAATGTCCCGACTCTGCTTTAATTAATACGCTGAATGATTGGCACACTTTCTTAGAGGACAGCTTGAGCCACTCCAGTTTTCTTTGTTAGAAAAAACTGGTTTAGTCAGTTTTACTGTGCTTGTGTCTACCCCAACTTGCTTTGCTGGATGAATTTCTTCTCGAAATGCTCTTTGTTGGGGCTCCTACACTAACTTGCTTTGCTTGTCCAAGTGCGACACCCGTTGAGACACCAATTGCGACACCAAACCCTGTTCCTAATGGTATCCCAAAAATAAATGACAAGATGACACCAAAAATTATCATATAGCTCAATGTATATTTATTGTTCTTATACCATGTTTTATTCATATTTATTCCTTTAATTTAATTAATGATATCTATATTTTATCCTTTATGAAATTTCATTGTTATCGTAAAGAGGTCATTTTTAATATTTGCGCTTACATTTCCACCTTGTTTTTCAACTAATTGTGCAATAATGTATAACCCAATACCCGTCCTACCTTGATGACGACTTTTATCAAGTGTATAGGTACGCTTGAATATATCTTGTATATTTTCATCCGTTAAAGCTTCATCTGTATCATTGGCTAGCTTCACTACTACAAAATCTTCTTGTTCATATATGCAAATATCAACAAAACTTTTACCGTAGCGCAAAATATTTTGAACTAAATTCGTCAATATTCGTCGCGTGGCCGCTAAATCTAACTTAACGTTGGAAACACGTTGCAAATTGAAACGCACTTCAAGTTGTTGTTTAGTAAATTGTGCATAATACGACAAGAAAACTTGCTCTATCTCTGTGTTTAATGATACTGGTTCGACTTTAAGTTCATAATCTAACGACTTTAGTTTCGTAATTTCATGGAATAAATTAACTGTCTCGATAAGCGTTGTTGTTTTATTTTTAATAATATTCAAATAGCGTCTCTGCTCGGTCACTTCAATATCGTCTGTGAAGAGTTCAGAATATCCTTTAATGGCTGTTAATGGTGTGCGTAAATCATGAGAAATATTTGTGATTTCTTGATTCAACATCAGTTCTTTTTTTCTAAATTGGATACGTTGTTGCTTATATTCATCACACATATGATTTAATGCCTTAGTTAATTGTTGCATTTCATGAAACTGTGTTGTTGTACGCAAGCGTTGATTTGATGAAATATCTTGACTCAACTGTTGCAATTGTATCGTCAGTTGCGACACATCGCGTTTGAGTGCTAAGTATTTATAAGTTAAAAATAATATCCCTATAATCAACACGATTATTATAAAGATCAACATACCCATTCACCTTACTTATCATTTAATACGTTACTTTATTCACTAACCATCGCCCTAAAGCTAAAATAACGATACTTAAACCTATACCTAAAAACCAATATTCCACATGAAACGTACTCATGCCATTAAGGTATTCTTCAAGTATATTTTTAAATCCATGCATTGGAGAATTTTTATAAATAATAATAAATTCTTTATCAATATATTTTAAAAGACGTAAGAGTCCCGCACTATAGTAGTAAATAATTAGCGTTAAAATCATTGAAAAAATACCATTTATTTTCAAGCTATTCAACACGTGTACTAATGCTAACGCACCAAAAACCAATGGCGCCATATTGCAAATAGATATAACAAAATCATGTAATGACTTCATGTCTTTATTAAAAACTGTTAGGCCCATGCCAATGGTCACAAGAATACAAATCACACATAATACTACAAAATACACTAAGAATAATAGAAACTTAGACCAATAAATAATTCCTTTTGAAATATCAAATGATAGACTTTGTTTTATTATTTGTCTATTTTCTCTACTGTTGACGAGCAAATTCATAGCTGAAGCAACAAACATAATTGGTATAGCCCCACTAATAACATTACCGTAAAGGTATTTTGCTCTACTATATGGAAAATTATTTGTCGTATGACCAAAATTCACAAGCGTGAGTGCCGCTAAAATAATTAATCCAGAAATGATAGCAGTATATAAATAAATACCTTTACTATGTGTCAACCGATAGTTTTCACTTTTAAGATAGTTAATCATTCTTGCCACCTCGATTCATTTTCAAGAAATAATCTTCTAAATTCGCTGATTGCATGCTTAATTCATATACTGTCACACCATGTTGGAACATTAGTGTATTAATCTGACTGTATTTTATCTGACTTTCAAAAATGATTAATGTATCATCTTGTAACACGTTGTATTTCACACCTGGAATATGCTCCTCAAGCACTTGTGCCGCATGTGCTGTATCATCGACAGTCATAACTAGTTGCTTGGCACTTTGTTGATTGAGTTCTTCTTTCGTTATATCTTGCATGATTTGGCCTTGGTCAATAAAGACAAAGCGCTGTGCCACTTGTTGTAATTCACTTAAAATGTGGCTTGATAATAAAATGGTAATACCGTGCTCTTGATTTAAACGTAAAATTAAATTACGAAAATCTTTTATTCCTTGTGCATCAAGGCCATTAATAGGTTCGTCTAACACTAATAAATCAGGTCCATTCAACAGTGCCAACGCTAAGCCTAAACGCTGTTTCATACCTAATGAATAGGCTTTAAATTTTTTTGTCACATTATCAAGTTCTACCGTTCGCAATACTTCATGGATATGATGATTGCTCGACATTCCTCTTTGAATACTAAAATATTTTAGATTTTGAAACGCAGTAAAACGGCCAATAAATGTTGGCTGTTCAATCATAAACCCAATTCGCTTACGCGTTTGTTGCTTAATTGTTGCCTGCTGTCCAAATAGCTCAATTTGTCCGCTATCTGGTTCAATTTGATGTGCTAATAATTTAAAAAATGTCGATTTTCCTGCGCCATTTCGACCAATAAGTGCGCAAATTTGACCTTGATACAATTTAAAATCCGTTGGCATTAAGCCATGAGCACCTTTGTATTTTTTACTTAACTGTTGTTTTTGAATAACTAGGCTCACATTATCATCTCCTCTTATAATGTTACCTTTACTTTAACTTGAAAATACTTAAAGTCCTTTAAGTAAAATATAAAAAAAGTATAAAGATTGTTATTCAAGCATAAAACCGATACCCCATACCGTTTTAATATAAGATTCATCACTGAAGGCAGCTAATTTTTTTCTAATATTAGAAATATGTACATTCACTGTATTGTCATCACCTAAATAGATACCTTGAATATTTTCATAGATTTTTTGCTTAGAAATCGGTTGTTCGGGTGTCAACATAAATAAACATAGAATATCGTATTCAGTGTTAGTAACATTGAGCACCTGATTTTTAACTTGCACCTTTCTTGTTTGTTTATCTATCGTAAGATTTCGCCACGTTAAGATATCACCTTGACGTGGCATCTGTTGCAAATTGCGCAATTGTACATCAATCCGTGCAGCTAATTCTTTTGTATCAAACGGTTTGGTTAAATAATCATCGGCGCCACTGCTTAGCAAACGTACCTTCTCCTCAACATCTGTTTTAGCAGAAATAACGACGACTCTGCTGTTGGCATGTGCTTTAATATAGCTTAATACTTCTTCTCCACTTACCTCTGGCAACATTAAATCTAATAGAATTAAATCAAATTGGTCTTTTTCTAACGTTTCTATTGCTTCCTGTCCAGAAAAATTTAACGTCGTTTTAATATGCATCTTTGTCAAAGTAAGCGATAAAATATGTGCGATATCTATATCATCTTCAATAATTAAAGCATGATAACCCATTGTAATTCTCCTTTTTATTTTTTACATCGATTATAGTGTAACACGATTCAAATGCTCGACGTACTTATGATGTGTATGCATTCTAGTAAAGGTGTTAAACAGCAATGAGTTCAATAACATCGTTTAATTTAAAAGCGCGCTAAGACTTCCGGAAGTTTAAATTTGTATATCCTTACATCCAAACATTATATGTCATCCGGTTGACATATTTTTAGAAAGCGATTACACTTTAACTAAATTAAGAAAGCGTTTTCTAAAATGATATAAGGAGGTCTATTATGAAACCTACACATTTCATAGCTACCTTTAAAAACAAATCTTATTTACAAAATTCATTAATGTTCATGCTCTTTTTTGCTTCATGGAGTATTTGGTGGTCATTTTTCCAAATTTGGCTTACTTCAGATAGCAACGGTTTAGGTTTAACTGGCGGAAAGGTTGGTACTATATATTCGGCCAATTCTTTTGTCACACTCATATTGATGTTCATCTATGGCATTATCCAAGATAAATTAGTTATCAAACGGTCATTGCTTATTTTCTGTTCACTCTTTTCAACTTTCGTTGGACCATTTTTCATTTGGCTTTACGCACCATTAATTCAAAATGTGTTTTGGTTAGGTGTTGCTTTAGGTGCTATCTTCCTATCTTGTGGGTTTTTAGCGGCTGTGGGCGCATATGAAGCTGTTGGAGAAAGATTCAGTCGTTTCTTTAACTTTAATTACGGTCAAGCACGTGCATGGGGATCATTCGGATATGCCGTAATGGCACTTGTTGCCGGTTTCACATTTGTTATCAATCCACATTTAAATTTCTGGTTAGGCTCATTGCTTGGTTTAATATTATTATTAACCATCATCTTTTGGAAATCTGATGAAGAAATCAATGCTAAGGAACGTATTGAGGATAACGAAGATGAAGCCGTTCCATCAATGCATCGTATCTTATCATTATTAAAAGTAAAAGACTTATGGATTATTATTATATTTATTACATTTTCATGGTCTTTCTATACGATATTCGACCAACAAATGTTTCCTGATTTCTATACGAAACTATTTTCATCTACCAGTGTAGGGCAGCAAATGTACGGCACATTAAATTCTGTACAAGTATTTTTAGAGG
Organism: Staphylococcus sp. HMSC063A07; assembly: GCF_001836955.1. Taxonomy (NCBI): domain Bacteria; kingdom Bacillati; phylum Bacillota; class Bacilli; order Caryophanales; family Staphylococcaceae; genus Staphylococcus; species Staphylococcus sp. HMSC063A07. The sequence goes on along the minus strand of NZ_KV830914.1, from coordinate 90,035 downwards.
CAATTATGATGGGTATTGTGCCAATTATCATGTCAAAAATTGGTGTGCGTAAAACGTTACTTTTAGGTGCGACTGTTATGTTTTTACGTATTGGCCTATGTGGCATTGCTCAAGGACCTATTAGTGTATCATTTATAAAAATGTTCCATGCTTTAGAAGTTCCTCTGTTTATTTTGCCGATTTTCAGATATATTACCTTGCATTTTGATACAAAATTATCCGCTACTATATACATGGTAGGTTACAACGTATCTGCTCAAGTTGGTCAAGTGATATTATCAGGTCCACTCGGTACATTAAGAGACCATATTGGCTATCAACCGACATTCTTTGTTATCTCTTCAATCGTCTTATTGGCAGGTGTTTTTGCCTTTGTTACATTAAGAAAAGATGACGAATATGTCTTTGGAGATCCTTTTATTAGAGAATAAATTAAGGAGTGTTAATAAAAATGGAGACGCAAAATACAAATGCAATTTCAAATGATAGATATCGTTTGGGCTATCATATTATGCCTAAATCAGGATGGATAAATGATCCAAACGGCTTTTCCTATTTTAATGGCTATTATCATATCTTTTACCAGCATTATCCTTATGCGCCTGAATGGGGGCCAATGCATTGGGGACATGCGCGCAGTAAAGATTTAGTACATTGGGAAACATTACCTATCGCTTTAACTCCAGGAGATACAGAAGATAAAGATGGCTGTTTCTCAGGTACCGGTATTGTTAAAGATGACACTTTATATTTATTCTATACCGGCCATCACTATTATGGTGATAATGACCCCGATCATTTTTGGCAAAATCAAAACATGGCTTTTTCACAAGATGGTCTACATTTTACCAAATATCAACATAATGCGATTATTCCTAAGCCACCTGAAGATAATACACACCACTTTAGAGATCCGAAAGTCTGGCAACATGGAGATGACTACTATATGATTGTTGGCAGTCAAAATAACGAATCCTTAGGACGTATTATTCTTTATCGCTCACACGATTTATTATCATGGGATTACATTGGTCCTGTTGATATGTCTAACGGTCAACAAATCGAAGGTTATATGTGGGAATGTCCAGATTTATTTGAATTAGACGGTCAGCATGTCTTACTCTTTTCACCACAAGGCATGGATGCAGAAGAAGAACAATATTTAAATTTATTCCAAAATGGGTATTTCGTGGGTGATTTTGATTATGACAACCATCGATTTACACGTGATAACTTCAAAGAACTGGATCATGGTCATGACTTTTATGCACCTCAGACGATGCAAACACCTGATGGTAGACGCATTTTAATTGGCTGGATGGCTATGTGGGAAAGCCATATGCCTGAAAAAGAAGATGGTTGGTCAGGTGCACTGACATTACCACGTGAACTTCATTTAAATCATGGCCACTTATACATGACGCCTATCGAAGAATTAAAGCAATTGCGTAAAGATAAAGGTGTACATGATACGATGACAGTTAGCGAACGTACGCTATTATCAGAAGGTATGAAACAAGTTGAACTTAATCTTTTACTTCGTCAACAGAACTTTAAACTTCAATTGACGAGTCAGCAAAGTGAATTATTATCTGTTGACTACGATGCAACAAAATGTAAGTTTACCTTATACCGTAATGATTTAAATGATTGCAGATACACAACCATCAAACCATCAGCTCAGCTTAAACTTCAAATGTATATTGATACAAGTTCAGTAGAATTGTTTATTAATGATGGTGAAGCTGTATTTACAGAAAGATTCTATAGCGAAACTGCCCCTAAGATATGGGTTTCTGCAGATTCACCTATCAAACTTAATACTCATATTTATGAACTAGCAGAAAACGCCATCCAATTTGATTAAATCAAAACAATAAAAAATAATCATATCTCATTGTTTTATGAAGCGGGATTACGAAGTCAACGTTGTGTATACAATCGAAAGTTAACTTTGATCCCGCTTCTGTTTCATTTGTATCGCATTCTGGTTATGAAAAGTGCATAATAAAGTTAATAATCTATATGGAGTAGGAGTGTCACACAATGAAACCTAAATTAGAAGATGTTGCTGAGCTCGCGCAAGTCTCTAAAACAACGGTATCACGTGTCCTAAATAACCGAGGCTATATAAGTCAAGAAACGAAAGATAAGGTTTATCATGCAATGCAAAAGTTGAATTATCAACCAAATTCCGCAGCTCGCCAACTCTATCAACAAAAAACAAATATAATTGGCTTGCTCTTTCCAACGGTTGCCAACCCATTCTTTGGTGAACTTATCTTTGAATTAGAAAAAAGGCTGTATGATAAAGGTTATATCGTTATAATTGGTAACTCAATGAATAATCCAGAAAAAGAACGTCATTATATTAATCAATTATTATCAAACCAAATAGATGCACTGATCGTTGGCACGCATAATATTGGTATTGAACAATACAATAATAGAAACTTACCGATTGTGGCCATTGATAGAGTTATGAACGAAGATATACCAGATATTCGTTCAGACAATCTTAATGGTGGTATTATTGCTACAGAACGTCTTATCCAACAAGGCGCGCGTCATATCATTCATACCAATGGGCCTATTGATGTGAATACGCCTGCCAATCTAAGACAAACCGGTTATGAACAAACGATGCATAAACATGGTTTATCACCAGTGACCTATACTGTTGATTTTAGCTTAGGCTACGAAGAAAAATCAGCAATTTTTAATCGTATTTTTCAAGAACATCCTAACGTTGATGGCATCTTTGCCTCCAATGATACAGATGCTATTCAAATCTATCATCTTGCCCAAGTACTCGGTAAACGATTACCAGACGATTTGAAATTGATTGGTTATGATGGAACTCAACTCATGAGATATATGCATCCTTACTTAACAACAATCATCCAACCTATCAGTCAAATTGCGGATAAAGCCATAGACATCTTAGAGCAAAGAATTCACAATAAGGCTACGCATCAAGAGTATATTTTTCCAGTTGAATTGCATGAGGGAACGACAGGGTAATTTAATAAAAAGGCTCTTTTCGTATAGTGAGTTAATTTCCAAATTAGTACATAAATTCAAAGGTGTATTTCCTGAGAAATATAGGAAACACACCTTTTTTTGCTTTCTTACATTATTATAAAACGCAATATAGCGATGAAAAATTTATTCTAACAGAATTTTTCATCGCTAATCGTAATATATCGTTTATTTTACAATTTTATATTCAACTGTATTAAGGTTTGGTGTTGGGCCTGATTTAATAATAACTTGAATTCTTTTATTTTGCTTTGCTGCTGACGTAAAAGTGTCAACTGTCTTTTTCTGTGCGTGGTTGCTAGCTAAAATTGACGCTTCTACAGGAATGCTATATTTACCAAATAATTCTGATACGATGCCTGCCCACTTATTAATATTTTTATATTTTTTAGGCATGGATGACGCCATTGATTTAACCTCACCTTTGCTAAGCGTGTATTTAGAAAGAACTTTACCTTCAGCATGTGCGGTGTGATTGTTTTGTGAAACTGGATTAATGTCGTTTGGCAAATTAAATGCTAATGGAGAAAGGATAATGGTACTTGCAATAATTGTTGCTAGTTTCTTTTTCATTATAAAACTCTCCTTTTAATTTTATTCAAACATATCTAACAACCACTGCAAATGTAACATAATTTTACTTACGTTTCTTGTAAAAAGGTATTTCTATCGAAATCACTTGCACAATTTAAATAACATCATTTACCTTTATCGGTTGTTTATCCCAAATTTCATATAATAATATTGGGTATACTTGAACCTAACGAAGTACCTATCCAAGGGATGCGTTAGCGCATACAAAACTATACAGTGATATGCTTTTACTTTATAATGGCATTGTATTAATTCATACAGAAGGAGCTGTTCATATGCTAAACATTCAAGATGTCAGCCATCTTTCTGAAGAGGAACAGACGGTTTATAACCGCTTTGTCGAATCGGTGAAGCAGAGCAATCTGCCGGTACGTCCATGCATTAAAATGGAACTATCTGAAATGCAAGATGAAACTTTACTTAAAAGTAAGATTGGTGGAGTTCCATTTTTAAAGTCAGTGGATGATATTCCATTGGATGAAAATATAGAGCCTATGGCCTTGTTAGCACAGATTAACTTAAGCGAACTTGCAGAAGAACAAAAAGTATTTCCTGTAAATGAAGGAATAATACAATTCTGGATTAGTGCACAGAATGAAATGTATGGTTTGTCTGATGAAAAAGAAAATGACAATCCAAATTCAAGTCTTATTTATATTAAAGACCCAGTTACGAATTTAACATTTGAAGACGTACGTGCTCATATGGATTCATTGGCGTTTGATAAAGAGAATATTCCATTTGATGGAACGTTTTCAATAGAATACAAGCTTACTGAACAAACAATATCTTCTTCTGATTATAGATATGATGAAGATTTACGCTCAATCTGGAATAAAGTTAACCCTTCATTTAAGTTAGAATCAATGTTTGATGGCTATGATGATTTAATGGAACTTGTATTTAATACGTTCTCTGCTGAAGAGCCAAGCAACCAGCTAGGCGGCTATCCACTATTTATGCAAGCAGACCCAAGAGCTTATGACAAAGGATTAAGAGTATATGATACGCTCTTACTACAGATTGATTCTACAAAAAAAGGCAATGCTAAAATTATGTGGGGAGATTTAGGAATTGGTAACATCTTTATTAAGCCCGAAGATCTCTTAGCTTTGAAATTTGATGATTACATGTATACTTGGGATTGCGGATAATGTGAAACGTCCACACTTAATTAATTCTCTATTTCTAGGCGCAATGAATAACGTTATCGTTTAGAACCTGGGACATAATTATGTTTTAAGTTATGAACTCTATATTGGCATTAGTTGACTGGATTGAAAATACGCTAATGCCAAGCTTTTTCAATCCTAGTCAACCTTGCCAGGGCGGGACTACGAATTCATTATGAATTTTGTCCCGCTCCCATAAATGATGACACTTATCCATGAAAAATTCTCAATTATTTAACGATAATGAATGATCATACTCTTCTCGCAACAAACTATATACATAACTATCAGAGAATTTTCCGTGCAATCTTTCATTGCTTCTTAAAGTACCTTCTTTTGTGAATCCAAGACGTTGAGGTATTGATTGACTTTTTTTATTATCGGTACTCATACAAATCTCGATACGATTTACATCAAATTCCTCATAAATGTAACGAATTAAAGCTTCAGTACATTTAGTCATAATCCCTTTCTTTTGAAAAGTTTCTGCTAAGTAATATCCTATCGATGTTTTTTTATTAACTAAGTCCAAATAATGCAATCCAATGACGCCGACAAGTTCTCCATCGAACCAAATCCCACTGTGAAAGCCATTGCCATCACTAAATTGTTGTAGCGCCGAACGTATAAACTTTTTACTATCTTCAACTGTTGTTGTGTATTCAACAAAAGGTAAAAATTCGGATAGATACTCACGATTTGAATCTACCAGTTTGAAAAGAAGGGGTGCTTCACGTTGTTCTAGTATTTTTAAACTAATACTTTCATCTATTTTATATCCAAATATCATTATTATCCCTCCATGATTTATAAATAATGATTAGCTAAATTAATCAACAGGTTGATATAACGCATCTACTTCAACAATCTCTAATCTTTTGAAATGAATACTATTATTGACTTGATAATCAAATATCTTCATCATGCTCCCTTTAACATACAATAATAAATTATCATTATACTAACATATCCTTACCTCATTCTCGACCACAATCCATATATTTTATTATGTATTTTTAACCGATAATATTTTAATAACTAATTTGTTTTTATTATAAAAATATTATTCCATTACCAAGAAAATTATATTAAGATGATGTTAAGTATTTGTAAATTTAATAAAGGGGTGTTGAAATGTTCAACTTTTTAAAGCCGCCAGCAGCTAAACAACAACTTCCACAAAGTGATGTTGATGCAACTTATAAGCGTTTGCGTTGGCAAGTATTTTTAGGCATTTTTATTGGCTATGCAGGCTATTATTTACTGCGCAAAAACTTTTCTTTAGCAATGCCAGCTTTGATTGAACAAGGATTTAGTAAAGCAGAACTCGGTATTGCATTATCTGCTGTTTCTATTGCTTATGGATTTAGTAAATTTGTGATGGGGACGGTAAGTGATAGAAGCAATGCACGTATCTTTTTAACAGTTGGCTTAATCCTTACGGCCGTTGTGAACTTATTATTAGGATTTGTACCATTTTTCACATCTAGTATTCTTATTATGTTCATTTTATTATTTCTCAATGGTTGGTTCCAAGGCATGGGATGGCCACCGTCTGGTCGTGTACTCGTGCATTGGTATAGTGTGAGTGAACGTGGTAGTAAAACAGCAATTTGGAATGTTGCACATAATATCGGTGGTGGATTAATGGCGCCACTAGCAACTTGGGGTATTTTTGTGACAGCACAATATCATTTAGGCTATTTAAAAGGGTTTGAAGGTGCGTTTATCTTTCCTGCATTATTAGCCATCATTGTAGCTATTATTGCCTTCTTTTTAGTTCGTGACACACCACAATCACAAGGATTGCCACCAATAGAAGTTTATAAAGATGACTACCCGACGTCTAAGAAAGAAACATTTGAAACTGAACTCACTACAAAAGATATTTTGTTTAAGTACGTGCTAAATAATAAATGGGTTTGGGCTATCGCCTTTGCCAATATCTTTGTTTATTTTGTACGCTATGGTGTGCTTGATTGGGCACCTACTTATTTGAGTGAAGAAAAAAGTTTTGATCTTAAAAGCTCTGGTTGGGCTTATTTTCTATATGAATGGGCTGGAATACCTGGCACAATTATCTGTGGTTATCTATCTGATAAAGTTTTTAAAGGACGTCGTGGACCAGCTGGATTTTTGTTTATGCTAGGTGTTACTGTCTTTGTACTCATCTACTGGTTA
>NZ_KV830914.1:40270-82946 GCF_001836955.1 Staphylococcus sp. HMSC063A07 | reverse complement strand
TGTCTTTGTACTCATCTACTGGTTAAATCCACCAGGACATGCCTGGTTAGATAATATCTCATTAATTATGATTGGATTCCTTATTTATGGTCCTGTTATGCTCATTGGCCTTCAAGCACTAGACTATGTACCAAAGAAAGCTGCAGGTACAGCAGCTGGTTTAACTGGCTTATTTGGCTATTTGTTTGGTGCAGTGATGGCTAACATCGTACTCGGTTTTATTGTTGATCACATGGGCTGGGATGCTGGGTTTATCTTATTAACCATTGTTAGCATTTTAGCTATGCTCAGCTTTATTTTAACTTGGAACAAACGTGGTCAAGAAACCGTGTAATCCAATAAACTAATCTATATACATTTTAAATATATAATAGAGTCTGGGACATAATTATATTTTAGGCTCTGAGTTCTATATTGGCATTAGTTGACTGGATTGAAAATACGCTAATGCAAGCTTTTTCAATCCTAGTCAACCTTGCCGGGGCGGGACTACGAATTCATAATGAATTCTGTCCCGCTCCCTTTTATAAATACTTATTTTTTATTAATGATAGTGTGTTTTAATAATAAACTTTGTTTTTTTGTAGTCAATGCCATAATACAATTTGAAAAATGGTGTCATATAGGTATTTTCAGTTGGGTCTCCCATATGATGAAACTGTGGATATGGCAAGCCCGGTAACTCCACTGTTTTCGCATTTTTAGGTAGATGTTCAACAATTTGAGTACGTTCCATTTCAGTTTTCTTATTTTCACCGATTGGTAATAATATCGTAACGACTAACGTCACAATCAATCCCACATTGATCCAATTACTATAAGTAAAGGTAACATCTGGTGTCACCTCATCTACCATGGTTAACACAATTAATAGAACAAAGATTAAACTTGCTAATGCTGTACGTCCACCATATGGTGTGATAAAGAAAAATGGTACCGTACAGACAAATGTACTTAAAGCATACAGCACTAACATGTCGAAACGTGATGTTTGATAAAAATTATATAAAGCAAATCCTATAAAAGCACCAAGGTAAATAATAAATAATATACCTGCTACAATGTGCGTCATGCTAGGGTGTGGTACTTCTAAGTTACGATGGTTAAAGAATAAATATACCGTTCCTAAAAACATGCCGAGTAATAATATCACATTCACTTTATCAATGCGATTCAGTTTCTTAGCAACATAAACACATGCTAGAAAAATAAGCGGAATCAAATACATATTATGCGTATAATAAATATCTAACATCGCATTAAATAAGCCTTGGTCTGTACCTACCGTGCGATAAGCATCTTTTGCTGTAGCAATTGAATAATATGCTTTATTTGAGAACATTGCTATAGCTCCAATAAACAAACTAACAAAACCATATACTAGATATTTAGAAATACGTTTATATTTTAAATAATAAATAATACTAAAATAAACAGTGACAAACAATAAATATAAGCTTACATGTTCCACAAGTAACATCGATAAAATTGCCAAAATAATATTTAGCACAACATTTAACGGTGTAACTTTCCATTGCCGATTAACAATAGCCTGCCCCAACAATACAAAGTAAAGCATGGCAACAGCTGAAGTTACGTAATTTACATATCCTGCTACCCATCCAAATGTTTCAGCAAAAATCTGAGTTGGCATAAGCATCACAATAATTAATGTGACAATACTTTTTTGTAACGCGCGTTTCTTATATGCTAAACGACTCATTAATAAAATTAATAATGATGAAAAAATGGTCATTCCTATCACTCTAATAAAACTTGAACGCACAAAGATAATCTCAATAATATTACTGATATATCGTCCATTATAGTCATAAAAGAAACTTTTTAATCTATCCATCCCAACATGCGTGCGCCAAGTCCAATCATCACCACTTAATGGCGTAATGGCACTTAAAAGTAAGAAAAATAAGATAATAAATACACTTTGATAATTCTTTAATACTTTCATTTAATTTTCTCCTGATACAATTATGTAATTATAAAACATTATATCATCTTTATAGCAAAATGTGACAAAAAAATAAAGCGCACAATCTATTTTGTTACTCATAGATTGTACGCTTACTTTTGATTATTTACTTATCAAATGTTCCAGGATTAAATTTTGTTGTCCACTCACCAAATGGCCAGAAACGTAACACAACTTTACCTACAATTTGTTCTTTATCAATAAGCCCTACCTGTGGAAAACGACTATCTAAACTGTTTTGACGATTATCACCTAACACTAAATATTTGTCTTTAGGAATCTTCGTCTCACCATTAGCATTTTGCAAATCACTCGATTTGAAAGAACCTGTCAGATACTTACCATTTTTATGCTCTTTGTTATATTTTAAATAAGGCTCATCAATTTTTTTATTATTAACATATAGTTGGTCACCTTTATACTCAACTTTGTCTCCAGGTTTACCAATTAAACGTTTAATAAAGTCTCTATCTTTATCTTCTTTAAAGACAACGATATCACCATTATCAATATGGTCTAACGTTTTGGAAATTTTACTCACTACTACTTTTTCTCTATCTTTAAATGTTGGATACATTGAATCTCCCGAAACTGAATATGTAACTCCAATAAATTTAACAACTATACCTACAATGATAAGTGCAACTGCTATAGACACAATCCACTCTAAGATCTCTTTTTTCACTTTTATCCCGCCTAATTATTTTAGATTTCTATTATGCTAACGACTTATGTCTCATTTTACAATTTATAATCTGCGTTATTTGATATATTCTATTTTATCATAGTTCATTTTTAAAATTATAATCTATTCCCGCTAAAAATAAAACTCATATTAACTATAGCTTGTTATTATTTATTTCTTTCAACTTTGTAAGTTAAATATCATTGTTTGTAAGATTAGATAAAGGCGCTTGTGTTGAATAACTCATAAAATAAAAATATCGATAAAACAAGAGGAGTGACACAATGCCTATATTAAATGTTAATCATTTATCTAAAGTTTATGGTAAAAAACAAAAATATAAAGCACTACACGATATTAACTTTTCGGTTGATAAAGGAGAATTTGTAGCAATTATGGGCCCATCTGGTTCAGGTAAAACAACGTTACTTAATGTAATCAGCTCTATTGATACATTATCAGGTGGTACTGTTGAAATTAATGGTCACACATTAAACAACTTAAATGATAAACAACTTGCACAATTTCGTAAAACAGACCTAGGTTTTATCTTTCAAGACTATAGCGTCTTACCAACGTTAACTGTCAAAGAAAACATCATGTTACCACTATCAGTACAAAAGTTATCTGCAGCAGAGATGGAGCAAAATTATAACGAAGTAACACAAGCCTTAGGTATCCATGACTTAAGTCATAAATATCCTAGTGAAATTTCTGGTGGTCAACAACAAAGAACAGCAGCTGCTCGTGCTTTCGTTCATAAACCAAGCATCATTTTTGCTGACGAGCCTACAGGTGCGCTTGATTCTAAAAGCGCCCAAGATTTACTACATCGTTTAGAAGATATGAACCAACACTTTAATACAACGATTGTAATGGTTACTCACGATCCTTCAGCAGCAAGTTTCGCACAACGTGTCATTATGTTAAAAGATGGTGCTATTTATTCTGATTTCCGACAAGGTGAACACACTAAAAGCGCCTTTTATGACCGCATTATTCAACTGCAGTCTTCAATGGGTGGTGTAGCTAATGACGTTTAATCAAATCATTTTAAAAAATTTACGTCAAAACATCAAAAACTATATGTTGTATTTATTTTCACTTATTTTAAGTATTGTACTGTATTATAGTTTTGTCACATTACAATATACAAAAAGTATTAATAACGAGAATGCTGGTACAATTGTTCAAAAAGGTGCAATGATAGGTGCTATTTTTCTCTTCATTATTATTATCATTTTCTTAATGTATACCAATCATTTATTTATTAAACGACGAACAAAAGAATTTGCACTATTTCAATTGATTGGTTTAAATAAACATAACATCTTACGTATGTTATCAATAGAACAGTTTACCTTTTTTGCACTGACAGGTATTATAGGAATATTTATTGGAACGTTTGGTTCACAGCTTTTATTATCAATCTTAATACGTATGATGCATTTATCTATTAATGTCTCAATTAGTTTTGAACCCATGGCGTTGATTCAAACCATGATCATGCTACTATTAGCTTTTATTATGATATTTTTGCAAAATCGACGTTTTTTAAAGAAACGTAGCATTTTAGATATGATGAAAGATAATATATCTTCAGAAGCTACTAAAGCACGCATCACCATACCTGAAACGGTTGCCGGCCTATTAGGTATCATCATGATAGCCTTTGGATATTATATTTCCACGGAAATGTTTGGTCAATTTAAAGCCTTAACACTCACAATGTTATCACCTTTTGTTATTCTATTCTTAACGATTGTCGGTGCCTATTTATTTTTCAGAAGTTCAGTTTCTATTATTTTTAAATCTTTGAAAAAATTAAAGCATGGACGTATTAATATTACAGATGTCGTCTTTACGTCGTCTATTATGCACAGAATGAAGAAAAATGCTTTATCGCTAACGATTATCGCAATCATTTCAGCGGTCACGGTTACGATTTTATGCTTTGGTGTCATTAGTAAATCCAATACTGATTACACACTTAAGGCAACGTCACCACAAGATATCAACTTTTCAAAAGCATCTTCTGCACAAAAATTTGAAGAACAGTTAAAGCAAAAAGGCATTCGTTATCATAAAAAAGAAGTATCTGTCTTAATGACCAAAATTGTCAAAAGTGAGGCACTAAAAAATAAATTAAATGATACAAATAATCAACTAAGCTTGGGTATCATGCCAGATCAAAAAGTACATGGTAATAAGGCAACACTAACGAATCTCAAGGGTCCATTAAGCGGTATAGTTAACATTCACTTAAATCGCAATGTCACTGTTAAAGGACAATCACAACAAACCTTTAACGTTAACGCAATAAATAAAGATGAAGTGATTTCAATGCTTGCATCAAATGGTGGGCCTGTATTAAAAGTAAGTCCGGAAAAATACCAATCGTTGGCAAATGATAAGCTTATTGCTACACACTATGGCTATAATATTCACACGCATCAACAGCTTAAACAGGCCGAACATATAGCTCAGCGTGTCGCACCTAATGTCACGATTCAAAGTCAAACAACAACCATGCTAGATCAATCAAATGGTATCTTAATGTTTGTTTCTTCATTCCTTGGTCTAGCCTTCTTAGTTGCAGCGGGTTGTATTATTTATATTAAGCAGATGGATGAAACCGAAGATGAAATGAGCAATTATCGTATCTTACGTCGTATTGGTTTCACGCATATTGATATGATGAAAGGTATAGGTTTTAAAATATTATTCAACTTTGGTTTACCTTTATTGATTGCCTTATTACATGCTTTATTCGCAGCTCTGGCTTTTATGAATTTATTAGGGCAACAAGATTTAAGACCTGTTATTGTAGTCATGGTTGTGTATACCATCGTTTATTTAATATTTGCTGTTATTTCATTTATCCATGCAAACAATAAGATTAAACAAGCATTAAATTAATATATTTTGAAAGGATGTATTGTCATGAAATTTAAAGAATTAGTTAAACAATCATACGAGGATTTAAAAAACTTAGAGGTTAATTGGTTTAACGGTATAACATTGACACTAGCTGTTATCATTTTAAGTAGTATAACAACACCTATTCTTGGTGTGCCTGCAGGGTTACTCGGGGGCGCTTATTACTTAAAACGTCGTGAAGAAAAGAATAATCATAAGTAGATAGTATATAGGGGCAGTAACACAGCTAAATGAAATAACTGTGATGACTGCCCCATTTTTAAATTTATAAGAATACATCAGTTAACCATAAACTAGCTAGTACAATAATCATAATACTACCAACAAAACAGATAAAAGCTAAAGCACTCGTGAAGAGCTCACGTTTTTTCGTTACTTGAACTTTATTAGGATCTTCTCCATTCATAAATGCAATAATACGATCTGCATTTTCCATGTTATGTTTATATTTAAGTCGGTCTATTCGTATACTTGCAAAAAGCCCTATCATGTATAAAATCAATATGATAAATAATCCTAGCCAACTAAAATAATGTATCATAGGCCCTATCAACACAGCGGCTATTACAAATGTTACTAACATACACCATGTCCATTTGTTCATTTCCTTACGTACTACTTCTCTATCCATTTGATATACGTCTCCTTTAACAAGATCATCTAAGGATACATTAAATAGCGAGCACATCATTAATAAATTGTGGATATCGGGCAAACTTTTATTATTTTCCCAGTTAGAAATCGTTTGTCTAGAAACATATAATTTTTCAGCCAATACTTCTTGTGAATAGCCTTGCTGTATTCTATATTTTTTTAATTGTTGCCCAACATTTATCATTTTGCGCTCCTTAGATTATCTCTGTGAAAATTTCACTCATTTAAATAAGTGATAGTTTTATAGAAACGTATGTTATAGTATTAATCTATCAAATATCTTTAGAAACTGCAGTATTAATAGTGACAAAATGCTTTGACAATTTGATATCATCGTGTTTTTTAGACATCCGTACGTCTAAAATTTTATTTATGTGTTACAAAACAATGTGTGTCTTTGGTAAAAAAAGGAGCGGAACAGAATGCATTATGAATTCGAAGTCCCGCCCCAGCAAGGTTGACTAGGAATGAAAACAGCTTGGTATAAGCGTATTTTCAATCCAATCAACTACTGCCAATATTTAGTTCATAACTTAGGACATAATGATGCCCAAACTGATATGGTGATACCCTTCTGTTAATATTTCTAGCCGTCTATCAAGATACGGTTATCTCTAACTTTCTTAAAGTCCGCTTCACTTGTTTTTTCATATCCTTCATGGTCAAAGAGGTCATGAATTAATTGACGTCCTTCTTTCTTTTTGCTGACATTAATAAATGCTTTTGCAATTTTATTACGCCATTCGTCACTTAAATCTACACGAACCGAAATAGTGTCATTTGGTATTTTATCTGATGTATAAATGACTCTCGTATCTTTATAAACATTAGGTTTAGATTTTTTTAGCTCTACACGTGCATCATCATAAGTAGCCACGGCATCTATATCTCCATCTAGCAACGTCTTTAATGCTTGATCTTCATCTTTAAATTGAGACACACGCAATGCACTTTTAGGAATATGTTCTCTTTGCAAATCAGCTAATGGATAAATATATCCTGCAGCTGAATCTGCATCTTGTAACCCAACTTTTTTCCCTTTTAAATCTTTAAGCTTTTTAATGTCACTATCTTTCTTAACCACAATTTGTGAACGATAATAATCTCCCAATTTCTTAGTTTGATTTCCTTTATCATCAACTAAATAGTCTTTAGATTTTAACAGAACATCTACTGTTCCTTTATCTCGACCAATTGTATAGGTTACTGGCGACATGATAGCCACATCCATTTTTTTAGATGCTAAATCTTCAATCATCTTATAATCGCTAGTTGTACGCTGTATATTCACAGGCGCTTTTAACTCTTTAGACAATAACTTTTGTAATGACTCAATTTTATCGTCATATTTCTTTCCTGTTTGTGATTGAGGCGCAACATATTCAATATTAACAGGCTTCTTTGCTACTTTCTTTTTCTTGTTCTCTTCGCAACCATATAAAGAAATTGCCATACACATTGTTAGTATTAGAATTAGTATAATCTTTTTCACTGATATTCCATCCTTTTGTATGAAATTTCTTTTATCATATACTAGTCAAATCATTTTGACCACCCCATTTTTGACAATATTATTAATTATTAATTTTTTATCTCATTTAATACGATTCCTTAACAAAATTTAGCGATTTATTTTACATTTCAAAAGATCATTGAATATAAAACAAGCACAACGATGATTATGGCAAACCATCATTGTGCTATTATTGTGAGATTGATATCTCAGACTGTTTTGAAATTATATTATAATGCTGTGTAACCACCATCGATTGTAAATACACTACCTTGAGCAAATGTTGATGCATCAGATGCGAGGTAAACGACAATACCGCCTAATTCGTGTGGCTCACCTGGACGACCCATTGGTGTTGCTCCCATCCAATAATCAATCATATCGCCACCAGTATTAAACATTGGTTCAGTTAATGCTGTTTTCATATAACCTGGTGCGATTGTATTTACTTTAATACCGTATTTAGACCATTCCATGGCTAAACTTTTCGTTAACATAATGACGCCTGCTTTAGATGCGTTATAAGATGCTTGCTCTTGTGGTTTATTTGCAATTAAGCCAGACATTGATGATGTATTAATGATTGAACCATTTCCTTGTTTAATCATTTGGCGTCCAACTGCTTGTGCCACTAAGAAAACCCCATTTAAGTTAAGATTGATGACTTTTAACCAATTTTCATAAGAAACATCTTCCGCTTTTTCATTAATTGTCATTCCTGCATTATTAACTAAAATATCAATTTTTCCATATTTTTTAACAACGTCTTGTACCATCTTATTAACATCATCAGGATTTGTAACATCTACTTTTAATGCTGTTGTTTTAACACCTTCATTGTGTGCAATAGCTTGAGCTGTTTCTTCTGCTAAATCTAACTTAATGTCGGCAATTACAATATCTGCACCTGCTTGTGCTAGCGCTTCAGCCATTGCTTTACCTAGACCCATCGCCCCACCAGTTACGATTGCTACTTTACCATTTACTCTAAATTGATCAATAATATTTGTCATAAATTACACTCCTTCATTCGTTTGTACTTGATTTGTTATTTCTACTTCTTTCGTTGGTTGCTGCACTTTCATAAAGAATGTCAAGATGAAGCCTATGATATAAAGAATGGCATAGACCCAAATAGTTACTTTTTCTGTAGTAAACATTAATGTGACACTTGCTATCGCAGGACCACAAAAATTACTTAATCCTGCAGCCAGGTTATGTACAGATACTGCCGCACCCTTATGTTCCGGCACTAATGTTGGGAAAATAGCTGACATCGGTACATATGCCGCCACTGCGAAACCTAACATTAACGCTATTAATGTCGTCACAAAGATGTTTGGACCACTCCACGATGGCAAATAATAGAAGGCTAAAGTTGATAAGGCCATGCCAATACAACCGAACCAACGCACTTGGCGCACCCAGCCAATTTTATCACCGACAACACCCCAGAATAAGTTAGTGAAGATTGTGATAAAATACATCAGTCCCCATACGCGTAGCCATTCAGATGTTGTAAATCCAAATTCATCAGTATATACACGCGGTAAAAAAGCAACTAAGCCAAATAGCGATAATTGGTTAATAATTCGCACCACAAAAGCAATAGTTACTTGCTTATTACCTAGCAGCGTGATTCCTCGACCAAATTCTGCAAACATTTCTTTTGTCGTCATACGCTTTGCTTCAACGTCTTCACCTTTTTTATCTTTCACCAAGAACGTTGCAATGAGTCCACCAACTAGAATAAATACAATTGATAACCATAATGAACCCAACTCTCCAATAAATGGAATCGTAAAGCTTGGTAAATATGAACCTAATACACCAATACCTATAGAATACATCGCCCAGAACCAACCCATCGCGGATGCGAGTTTATAGGCAGGTGAAGAATATGTAATCCATACGACAAAGCTATAAATAAACATTGGATAAGCAAAACCGCGGATGCCATACATGATAAGCATCATCGCATAGTTTTGTTGTTCTAAACCAAACACTAGAAATCCTACATGAAAGATAATCCAAATAATAAAGGCAAATGTCATGATACGTCTTGGGCTAAATATTTCTGCTAACACACCTGATAACCATGATGCGATAGCCACAACCAAGCCATAAACAGCCAGTACTCTACCAGCTTCTGAGCTACTAAATCCTAGACTCCCAATATATTTAGACAAGAACGCTTGCTCAACACCATCACCCGTCATAAAAATAGCCACTGCAACATAGCCCCAAATAAGTACCATTGGTAAGCCTAAAAATTGACGCTCTGTTTGCTGATTTTGTATCTTATTAACCACGTTTCCATCCCACTTTCATTATTTTGTTTAAACTTTTACATTCCGAATTTTTTTGCTGCTAATTTTTCAAGTGGAATACCTTGCTTGAAACGTTCAGTATACATTCGAAAACTTTCCACTTCTGCAGCAGTTGGCTCAATAGCAACAGACGTCGTATTCTTAAACGCATAGTTGCTTAAATAAGTGGCTAAATCACTATTGCGTTGGTCTTTTAAATATTGTGCTAATACTGCAATGCCCCATGCACCGCCTTCACTTGCCGTTTGCATGACACGTACATTTGTTTCAAGCGCTGCTGCTAAAAACGTTTGCGCAACCTTTTCAGTTTTAAAAATACCACCGTGACCAAGCATAGAATCTATAGTAATATTTTCATTTTCTTTCAATAAATCAACGCCAATTTTCAACGTACTGAATGCGCTATAAATATGCGTTTTCATTAAGTTTGCTAAATTAAAGTTACTATCTACCGACCGCACTAACATAGGATAACCTTGAGGTACATCGGTAATGAATTCCCCAGAGATATAGCCATAAGATAATAAATTTCCCAGGTTATCCTCTCCGTTTAAAGCGCTTTCAAAAACTTTTGTAAAAAGCTCATTTTTGTCGTAATTGACGCCCATCGTTTGTAATACTTCTTCAAAAAGATTTATCCATAGGTTAATATCAGACGTGCAATTATTCGCATGAATCATGGCTACTTCATAACCATCTGGCGTCGTCACAATATCTACTTCTGGATAAACACGTTGAATAGGTTGTTCTAACACAATCATTGAGAAGATACTTGTACCTGCTGAAACATTACCTGTACGCGGTGCTACACTATTCGTTGCAACCATACCTGTTGCTGCGTCTCCCTCAGGGGCACAAAGAGGACATCCTGCCTGCAACTCACCATTTGGATCAATTAATTTTGCACCTGTTTCGGTTAGTCTTCCAGCAGACTCACCTGCTACGACAACACGAGGTAAAATGTCACCAATCTTTTGGTTATAACCACGCTGCGCAAATAACTTATTAAAGCGGTCCATTAAATCTTGACGATAATCTAGCCGTTGACTATCAATTGGAAACATTCCGGAAGCATCACCAATACCAATCACTTTTTCATCGGTTAAATACCAATGAATATAACCCGCTAATGTCGTCATATATCTTACACGTTCGACATGGGGTTCTGTCTCCATCGCTGATTGAAAAAGTTGTGCGATACTCCAACGCTCGGGAATATTAATATTAAAATCTTCACGTAATACCGTAGCTGCTTCATTCGCATTATTGTTACGCCATGTTCTAAAAGGTACAAGTAAATCATCATGTTCATCAAATACTAAATAACCATGCATCATGCCACTAATACCTAATGACGCTATTTGATTAACAGTCGTATCATATGTATCTTTAACGTATCGTGTCATTTCACCATAACTTTTTTGTAAACCAACCCATGCATCATTCATGGAATAAGTCCAATAGCCATTGTCAAAACTATTTTCCCATTCAAATGAGCCCGTAGCTATTGTATTAAAATCATCATCAATGGCTACCGTCTTAATTCTTGTCGATCCAAATTCAATGCCTACGGAAAGATGACCCGCTTCAATAAAGCGTTTTGTTTCTTCAATATTCATTAACAACCCTCCTTTTCACATTTTATGAAACCGTTACCATTTACAATGCTAACACAATTTATTTTACAACCATAGGAAAATAACATGTATTTCATAGTTAATTTTGAATAAAATAACAACTTTATGCTAAAAGTTCAATATTTCTAACTTTATTAGAAAATATTAAATAGAATTTTCAAAAATATATCTTCAAACTAAAAAATAATAAGGCTATACTGCTATATTGCATAACAATGCATAACCTTATCAATAATGATATATCCGTGAGTGGGGTAGCATTATTGATGAATTCTGTCCCGACCTGGCACGGTTGACTAGAATTGAAAAGATATTGATATAATCATATTTTCAATCCCGTCAACTACTGCCAATATATCGTTCATAGTCTAAAATATAATGATGTCCCAAACTGAATATTTATCTCTAAATTTATAATTTGGCTGCTTCGATACCATTTGGATATACAATCACTTTTAACGAACCAGATTTATCTGTTCTTGCACGCTCCATTGCTGCTTTTGTTTCTGACAAAGGATATTGATGTGTAAACATAGAATTTAAATCTGCATCAGTATGACTTAAAATTTGAATGCCTGTATCATACGTATTTGCATATCTAAAAATACCAACAAGGTTTATTTCATGATTGGTAATAAAAGGAATATTAAGAGGATTATCCGCCTCTTGAGCTAAACCTACCGCTGCTAGAGTACCACCATTTTTTAATGCTGCTAAAGCACTGCGTAAGGCAATTTGATTTCCTGCTGTCTCAATTGCGTAGTCAACACCATGTTGCTGTGTTAATTCATTTATTCGTTGATTAACATCTTCGTCTTTGACATTAATAGTTGTTGTTGCCCCTAATTTTAGTGCTTCATCTAAACGATTTTGTTCCATATCAGATACGATAATTTGAGTAGCTCCAAAGGCTTTGGCCGCGACAACCGTCATTAATCCCACAGGTCCCATTCCCATTATCACTACAGATGATCCTGGTTGAATATTTGCTCGACGACAAGCTTGTATACCAACTGACAATGGTTCATTCAGCGTTGCTTGTTCATAGCTCAATGTGTCTGGAATATGGAATAAATAATCTTCTGGATGCTTCAAATATTCCGTAAATGCCCCGTCAACAGGAGGTGTTGCGAGAAATACAACGTCTGGGCACAAATTATATTTTCCGGTTTTACAATATTCACATGTTCCACATGGCACACCCGGTTCAACTGCCACGCGATCTCCAGGTTTAAAATGCGTTACATCACTGCCTACAGCTGCTACTTTTCCAGCGCATTCATGTCCTAAAATAAGTGGTGCTTCAACTACAAATTCACCGACACTACCATGAGCATAATAATGCACATCAGAGCCACATACACCAACTGCTAACATTTGTACCAATACATCATGCGGCCCAAGTTCTGGCACATTCACTTCTTTAATTTCAATATCGTACGGTTCATTTAACACTGCCACTTTCATCTTTCTAGGAATTTCATGATCCATCTTTATCCACCTCATTGTTTTGTTGTTACATTGATGTCGATATCTCGATGTTTGATTTTCCACAAGATTGCTAAGTTAATGCTAGCATTATGAATATATTATGTAAACGATTTCAATAATTATTAGTTTGTTAAATAAAAATGTGAGCGGGACTGAATTCATTATGAATTCGTAGTCCCGCTCCAGCAAGGTTGACCAGGATTGAAAAAAGCTTAGTATAAACGTATTTTCAAATCAGTCAACTACTGCCAATATATCGTTCATAGTCTAAAACATAATGATGTCCCAAACTGTTCAAATCGTTATTGCTCAATATCATAGGCCTTAAGCAAACGCTTTAATAACCGTTGAATATAATGCTCATCTAACTCTTGAGGCTTAATTAAGATATTAAAATAAATGGGTGAAAATACTAAATCAATCATTAAATCTTGGTCTTCTTCATTAAGATAAGGTGCAATCATCTCTTTAAAATTTCGCCGATTACTTTCAAAGTAACCTTTCATAAATAATCCTCTAGCCTCAGATTGCTTAGAACTGACTAATATCTCAATCACAGCTCTTCCTAAATTCGTCTTATAAATAGCCATGATTTGTGTGGCAAAAGCAAACAATGCATCATATAAATTTATATGATTAAACGTAATATCACGTGTATGCGTAACAAACATATCGATAATAATGGATGCTTTATCTTTCCATCGTCTATAAATCGTTGCCTTCGATACACCAGTATTTTCTGCAATTTGCTCTATCGTAATCTCACCGTAGTGTGACATTTCTAACAAACGTTCAATTTCACTAAAAATCTTTTTATCTATCGTTGGATCCTTTGGTCTTCCAGCCATGTCGTTCCCTTCTTTTACGTGCTATAAATTCAACTAACTCAAATATTAAAAATGCACTTACAAACCAAACTATGAAACCAATAATAACACTTAATAGCCACTGATGTGTATAGTTGAGCATGGCCCATGTTGCGATAATACTACATAAGACACCCGTCATACCAAAAATAGCACCACGACTCACATGCATGGCTACTTCATCACCAAATTGCATACCCGTAATAAATAATGACACTAAAAAGACTGCCGGTAAGGTCGCAAAGATACCTCCAAATTCTTTCCATGGCAAAACGACAGATACAATATAGCTTAATAAGACTGCCGTGCCACCAACTAAAAATTTAATTACAGCAAGTTTCATGTTACGAAAGCCTCCAAATTTAAATGTGTTTTACTAAAAATATGGCAACTGAAATAATAAACCAACAAACAAGTGCAAAAATGCTACCTTTAACATAACCTTTCTTACTTATATAGATAGATGTTAATGCCACTGTTAATATACAAGAAGCAATACCAATAATTGCACCTGTACTCAAATGCATAGACATTTTGACAAGTTCTTCACCACGATGATCAATTGCCAATGCAATGATTGCTGCTAAATAGACTGCCGGCAGTGTAGCGATAATTCCTCCTAACTTACCTCCAATTTTTTCTGACATAATCGATGCAAATGCCACTGCAAAACCACCGATAACAAAGTGTAGAATAGCACTAGAAATACTAAACAATCTTTTCCCTTCTTTGACATTTTATTGTAAAACGAAACGTACCGTTTACTATTAATATAAATCGTAATTTCTAAATTGTAAACAGGGCAAATGAAAATAAAAACAGTTAGGGATTTAACTGTAACGAAATATCATTGATACACCAAAATCTTTTCTTCGAGTATGATTTCCACACTCTCATTAATATGTTAAGAAATATTATTTAAAGGTATTAAAGTTGAAAGTTCTATTCGTAACGGATGTTGCCTTTGATACATAAGACACCGTGTTCATTTAGTTAAGTGACATCTATTAAATGATGCAAATATGCTTTATTTTTAAACGTAATTCTATATAAAAAGACATGCTAATACAAAGTATTATAAACAAATAAGCCAGTAAATGAATTTTTGTAAACTCATTTACTGGCTTATGTTTCTTGGAACGATATCCCAATCTCTATTATCTAGTGTTTATATATTTTTATTTTAATTTCATAGTAATCATCGTGATCTTTATCACGATGTTCTACTCGAATACCTGACTGTTCGATTGCTTGGATGCTCTTACCCACTTCATCCCTAGCTTGCGTTAAATCGTGCGAAAACTGAAATGTTTGTGCTGTAACCTTTTCTGGTCCTACTTGTTGCTTTACTCGTGCTTCTGTTTGTTTAACATTAAGCTTTTGTTGAATGACTTGTTCAATGAGCTGTTCTTGTGCTTCATTAGACAGAGGTAAGACTGCTCGTGCATGTCGTTCAGTAATTTTACCTTCTCTAAGGCGCACGATAACTTTAGGTGCTAATTTCAACAGACGTAACTTATTGGCAATAAAGCTTTGGCTTTTCCCCAAACTCTTAGCTAATTCACTTTGTGTTGTATTACCTATTTCAAGTAGTTTTTTATAGGCTTCCGCTTCTTCTACTACAGATAAGTTCTCTCTCTGAATATTTTCAATTAAAGCAACTACGGCCGTTTCCTCATCACTCATGTCACGAATAATGACATCAGCATGTGATTTTTGTAACGATTGCAATGCCCTAAAACGTCGTTCTCCAGCAATAATTTCATACATGTGCTCTTCAATTGGTCTTACAACAATGGGTTGTAACAAACCATGTTCATCAATCGATTCAGCAAGTTCTTTTAATTTACTAGGGTCAAAAACCTGTCGTGGTTGATAACGATTAGGCACAATACGTTCAATTTGAATGGATTCAACATTAGAATTGCGATCTTCTTCAATATAGCCAACAATGTCTTCTTTATTTTTTAAACCAAATAATTTTGAAAAAGGCTTTTTCATTATCCATTCGCTCCTTCTCATTTGAGGTTATTTTAATCTGTTTTATTTTTCAAGTAAAGGAGATTTATTAGGTGTACCAGGTTTTCTCGGATACTTTTTAGCTGTTTGTCGTTGTTTATCGATAACAATCATTTGTCTTTCACCAGCATTTTCAGGTAAGTCAAAATTGAATGTCATTGCTAGTTTACCGCCTAAAACGTTAATAGCAAATTGCGCTTCTTCGAGTTCTTCGCCACCTTTTGACGACTTCAATGCAATAAACTGACCGCCTTTTTTCACAAGAGGTAAGCATAATTCACTAAGTACCGTTAAACGAGCCACAGCCCTTGCTGTTACAATATCATAAGACTCCCTGTAGACACCTTTACCAAAAGTTTCTGCACGATCATGAATAAAGCTAACATCTTGTAATTCTAGCTCACTAGCTAAATGATTAAGAAATTGAATGCGCTTATTCAGTGAATCAACAATTGTAACTTTCAAAGCTGGATAAACGATTTTTAATGGAATGCTAGGAAAACCAGCTCCTGCACCAACATCACAAACAGTTAATGGTTGATTAAAATCATGATAAAAACTTGGTGTAATAGAATCATAGAAATGTTTTAAATAAACATCATGTTCATCGGTAATACTTGTTAAATTCATCTTTTCATTCCACTCAACAAGTAATTGATAATACGTTTGAAATTGTGCTTGTTGTTTTTCAGTCAATACAATATCATGTTCTTTTAATTTCTCAGTTAACCATTTTACAGCGTTCATTCGCTTTTCACCCTTTGCAACTTACCTTGTTCTAAATACACAAGTAAAATTGAAATATCTGCAGGATTAACACCTGAAATACGTGATGCTTGTGCGATATTCAATGGTTTAACCTTGGCTAATTTTTCACGTGCTTCCGTTGCCAAACTATCGACTTTACTATAATCCAAGTCTTCTGGAATTTTCTTTTGTTCCATACGTTTCACTTTTTCTACTTGTTGTAATGATTTATTGATATAACCTTCATATTTTGTTTGTATTTCAACTTGTTCAGCAACTGCTTCAGGCAATTGATGTGCTTCTCCTAAAATTTCTAAAATAGTATCATACGTCATTTCAGGACGACGTAATAAATCAATAGCTAGAATACCATCTTTAAGCTGAGAACCTCCATGTGCTTCAATCACAGATTGCGTATGTGCATTTGGTTTAATGCGAATATGAGTTAAACGGTCAATTTCATCTTGAATTTGTTGACGTTTTTCATTAAAACGTGCATAGCGTGCTTCAGAAATCATACCTAATTCATAGCCTATGTCAGTTAAGCGTAAATCAGCATTATCATGACGAAGTAATAAGCGATATTCGGCACGAGAAGTTAATAAACGATATGGTTCATTGGTACCTTTAGTTACCAAATCATCAATTAACACACCAATATATGCATCTGAACGACTTAGAATTTTTTCACCTGTGCCTAGCACTTTTCCTGCAGCATTAATACCAGCCATAATACCTTGGCCAGCCGCTTCTTCATATCCAGACGTACCGTTAATTTGTCCTGCAGTATATAGGTTTTTAATCTTTTTCGTTTCTAATGTAGGCCATAATTGAGTTGGCACAATCGCATCATATTCAATTGCATAACCTGCACGCATCATATCAGCTTTTTCAAGACCAGGAATGGTTTCTAACATTTGACGTTGTACGTGTTCAGGAAGGCTTGTAGATAACCCTTGAACATATACTTCATTCGTATTGCGACCTTCTGGCTCTAAGAATAACTGATGGCGTGGTTTATCATTAAAGCGCACAAACTTATCTTCAATTGAAGGACAATAGCGTGGTCCTGTACCTTTAATCATACCTGAATACATCGCTGATAAATGTAAATTATCATCGATGACTTTATGTGTTTCGCCATTAGTATAAGTTAACCAACATGGCAATTGATCTAAAATATATTCCGTTGTTTCAAAGCTAAATGCTCGACCTACATCATCACCCGGTTGAATTTCTGTTTTAGAATAATCGATGGTTTTCGCATTAACACGTGGTGGCGTTCCAGTTTTAAAACGAACTACTTCAAAGCCGAGTTCTCTTAAATTATCTGCTAACGTAATAGATGGCAATTGATGGTTCGGCCCACTTGAATATTTCATATTTCCTAAAATAATTTCACCACGTAAAAATGTTCCTGTAGTAATGACTACTGCTTTAGCATGATATTCTGTACCAATATTTGTACGCACACCTTTAACTACATTATCTTCAATAATTAAATCATCAACCATACCTTGCATAATATCTAAATGTGCTTCGTCTTCAATAACGCGTTTCATTTCTTGTTGGTATAGCACTTTGTCAGCTTGAGCGCGTAGTGCTCTTACTGCAGGTCCTTTACCTGTGTTTAACATGCGCATTTGAATGTGTGTTTTATCAATTGTTTTCGCCATTTGGCCACCTAACGCATCGATTTCTCTTACCACGATACCCTTTGCTGGCCCACCAACTGATGGATTACATGGCATAAACGCTATATTATCTAAATTGATGGTTAACATTAATGTTTTAGCGCCACGACGCGCAGAAGCTAAACCTGCTTCAATACCTGCGTGACCAGCACCAATAACAATCACGTCATAATTTTGTGTCATGATTCAACCTCCCTTTTCCATTTACATATTTATAGACTACCAATCCACTTATTTATTTTCCTAAACAGAATTGACTAAATAACTGATTAATAAGTTCATCACTAGCTGATTCACCAATGATTTCACCTAAAATTTCCCATGTTCGTGTTAAATCTATTTGTACCATATCCATTGGAACGCCAGATTCAGCAGCGTCAATAGCATCTTGAATTGCATGTCTTGCCTGTTTGAGCAATGCGATATGACGTGAATTAGAAACATATGTCATATCTTGATTTTGAACATCGCCACCAAAAAATAAATCTCGTATTTGAATTTCAAGTTCATCTATACCTTCTTGTTTAAGCATAGATGTTTGTATCAATGGTTTATTACCAATCATTTCCTGAACTTCTTCAATGTTTAATTGCTGTACTAAATCTGTTTTATTAACAATTACGATAACATCTTCATTTTCAATTACTTCAAATAAAGTACGATCTTCTTTTGTTAAAGGCTCATTATAATTAAGAACAAACAAAATTAAATCGGCTTGACTTAAAGCTTTACGAGAACGTTCAACACCTATTTTTTCTACTATATCTTCTGTGTCTCTAATACCTGCTGTATCAACTAATCTTAATGGTACGCCTCTTACGTTAACGTATTCTTCTAACACATCACGTGTTGTTCCTGCAACTTCGGTCACGATTGCTTTATTATCTTGAATAAGGTTGTTAAGCATTGAAGACTTGCCTACGTTTGGCTTACCAACGATGACTGTTGATAAACCTTCTCGCATGATCTTACCTTGAGCACCTGTCTCTAATAACTTGTCAATCTCGGCTTTAATATTTTTAGATTGTTCCAATAAAAATTCGGTCGTAGCATCTTCGACATCATCGTATTCAGGGTAATCGATATTCACTTCTACCTGTGCCAATATTTCTAAAATAGATTGTCGCTGTCGTTTTATTAAATCACTTAAACGCCCTTCAATTTGATTCATCGCAACTTTTGATGCGCGGTCTGTTTTAGAGCGAATAAAATCCATAACTGCTTCTGCTTGTGATAAGTCTATCCGTCCATTTAAAAAGGCACGCTTAGAATATTCTCCTGGTTCAGCCATCCTTGCACCATGAGTCATAGTCAATTCTAACACGCGATTAATGGTCAATATGCCGCCGTGACAATTAATTTCAATGATATCTTCTCTAGTAAACGTTTTAGGCGCACGTAATACAGATATCATTACTTCTTCTACTACTTCATTCGTTTCAGGATCAACAATATGACCGTAGTTTATCGTATGAGAATCGACTTCAGCTAATTTGTATTTCCCTTTATAAAGCTTATCACCGATTTCAATTGCTTGTGGTCCTGATAGTCTGACTATTCCAATAGCACCTTCTCCCATCGGTGTCGAAATACTAGTAATTGTATCGAAATCCATAACGCTACTCGCCTCCTTATTCAAGTAAAATTTCATTTTAACATTGTAAATTGTTTCATTTTAAATTGCGAGTATCCCGCTTTATATCTTCAGGTAAGTATTCGGTTTGTCTGATGTTAGACTTACGGATGTCTAATTATTTCATCTTGCTAAATTTTTTTATTAAATACTTTAGCTATTTTTAAGACATGTTCCAAACTGCTTTGAATTTCTAAAGTCGTCATATTTTTAGCTGGATGCCTAGCAATAACAATGATGTCTTTGGCAATAATATCTTGTTTGTGTACTTTAAAATTCTCTCTGATCGCACGTTTAATCTTATTGCGTATCACTGCATTCCCAATCTTCTTAGAAACACTGATACCTAAGCGAAAATGAGCTATCTGATTCTGATATGTGTATACGACAAATTGTCTGTTTGCTACTGACTTTCCATGGCGATAAATCAATTGAAAATCAGCATTTTTTTTAATTCGATATGCTTTTTCCACGTCCACATCACTCGCTTAATTCATTATCTTATTTTAATATAATACATTCTAAACGAAAAAAAAGACCACTGATGAATCAGTGATCTTATGCTGATAAAACTTTGCGACCTTTACGACGACGACGCGCCAATACTTTGCGGCCGTTTTTAGTGCTCATACGTTTTCTGAAACCGTGCACTTTACTGTGTTTACGTTTATTTGGTTGATAAGTACGTTTTACCATGCAAAACACCTCCATCTTTAACTAATAACTAACTCTTTTCATTCACCTGAGCCAATGAAACTGATTATTTTAATAGATAAATATCATTTCTGTTTATCAGAAATCTTCATTTGTTTTCGTTTTATCTAGTCATAATTCAAGCAACTACTACAATATAACAAAATACTTTTTATAAAGCAAGATAGTTTTAGCTGAACACCAAAAATATTTTCATCACAGTTTTAATGAAAATAAACACTACATATATTTCAATTTAAAAGCAATCAGTATAATTATTTCCCGTAACTGTTATCGTCAAAATATGAGACGTGCATAAGTTATCCACTTATACACAAAAACAACCAAATAAGTTGTGGATAATTTTGCAGTTATGCACATAGTTACGCTCGATTTAACCACATATTCACAGTTATTTGACATGTTCTAAGCTTAACAATTATAATTGTGTGGATAAGTTGCTCGAATATTGATTTTATAAGGGGTTATTTATTCAAATTATATACAATTTGGTTGTGAATAAAGCGATAAACTAAGTGAGTTATCCACTATTTGTGATTAACTTGTGGATAATTATTAACACATTGTGATTATCTTTATCCACCATACTGAATTTTGTGTATAAGTCAAAATTAAAGAAAGATGGAGTTTTTATGTCAGAACAAGAAATCTGGGAAAAAGTTTTAGAAGCAGCAAAGTTACATATTTCAGAAACAAGCATGAACACCTTTTTAAAAGATTCGGAACTATACAAAATTGAAAATAATACAGCAATTGTGCTTGTTGGTTATGAATTTTATGCTAGTTGGCTCAACCAAAAGTACTCAGCCATATTCGAATCCATCTTTTCAGAGATAATGGGATTAGATATTACACCTAAGTTTCTTACAGCCGAACAACTTGCTGAAATTGTTAGTGAAGGGGATTCAGCATCTAAAAAAGCGCCTGCATCATCAAAAGCTAAAGCAGAGGATGAACATGACGCGCACGTAGGTACTGATCAATTTAATACACATAATACCTTCGATACATTTGTCATTGGGCCAGGTAATAGATTTCCGCATGCCGCAAGTTTAGCAGTTGCTGAAGCGCCTGCCGAAGCATACAATCCTTTATTTATCTATGGTGGTGTTGGACTAGGTAAAACACATTTAATGCATGCAATTGGACATCATGTTTTAAGTAATAATCCTAATGCCAAAGTGCTTTATACTTCTAGTGAAAAATTTACAAATGAATTTATCAAATCTATTCGTGACGGCGAAAATGAAGCCTTTCGTGAAAAATATCGAAATATTGATGTGCTGTTAATCGATGATATTCAATTTATTCAAAACAAAGAGCAAACACAAGAAGAGTTCTTCCATACATTCAATGAATTACATCAAAATAATAAGCAAATCGTTATTTCTAGTGACCGTCCTCCAAAGGAAATCGCTAAACTGGAAGATCGCTTACGCTCGCGCTTTGAATGGGGATTAATCGTTGATATTACACCACCAGATTATGAAACACGTATGGCAATCTTACAAAAGAAAATGGAAGAAGAAAACTTAGAAATACCAATGGAAGCCTTAAACTATATAGCTAATCAAATTCAATCAAATATTAGAGAATTAGAAGGTGCACTAACCAGATTATTAGCTTATTCTCAGTTGCAAGGACGACCTATTACTACTGAACTCACTGCTGAAGCACTCAAAGATATCATTCAAGTTCCAAAATCTAAGAAAATAACAATACAAGATATTCAAAAAGTTGTTGGCCAGTACTATAGTGTACGGATTGAAGATTTTAGTGCAAAGAAACGTACGAAATCCATTGCATATCCAAGACAAATTGCAATGTATCTGTCTCGCGAACTTACTGATTTCTCATTGCCTAAAATAGGTGAAGAATTCGGAGGACGTGACCATACGACAGTTATTCATGCGCATGAGAAGATTGCAAATGATATTAAAACCGATTCAACTTTCAAACAAGAAGTAGAAAATCTTGAAAAAGAAATTAGGAATCAATAAGTGGGAAATTATTTTCATTGTTTAGCTATAGATTAGCCCGTCAATTTATGGGAATATATAACTGTAATATTTCTTAAATGAGACTATATATTTAAAATACGATAATGTGATTTTGTGGATAATGTGTAAAAGTCATACACACAGTACACAGTTTATCCACATGTGCATAACTTAGCTATCATCAATGATTGAGAGACTTATCCACTAATCCACAAGCCCTACTACTATTACTATGAATTTAAAACCTATATAATTATATATAAACGACTGGAAGGAGTTTAATTTAATGATGGAATTCACAATAAAACGAGATTACTTTATTACACAACTCAATGATACGTTAAAAGCAATCTCACCTAGAACAACATTACCGATTTTAACTGGTATTAAAATTGATGCTAAAGATAATGAAGTGATTTTGACCGGTTCAGATTCAGAGATATCTATTGAAATTACAATACCCAAACAAGTAGATGGTAAAGATATTGTTACCATTTCTGAAACTGGTTCAGTTGTACTTCCTGGTCGTTTCTTCGTTGATATCATTAAAAAGTTACCAGGAAATGAAGTTAAACTATCTACAAACGAACAATTTCAAACACTTATTACATCTGGACATTCTGAATTCAATCTTAGTGGCTTAGATCCAGATCAATATCCACTATTACCACAAGTTTCAAGAGACGATGCGATTCAACTATCGGTTAAAGTACTAAAAAATGTGATAGCACAAACGAATTTCGCAGTGTCCACCTCAGAAACACGACCAGTATTAACTGGGGTTAACTGGCTTATACAAGATAATGAATTAATATGCACAGCAACCGATTCACATCGTTTGGCTGTTAGAAAATTGCAGTTAGAAGATAACTCAGAAAATAAAAATGTCATCATTCCAGGAAAGGCTTTAGCTGAATTAAATAAAATTATGAGTGATAGTGAAGAAGATATTGATATCTTTTTTGCACAAAACCAAGTTTTATTTAAAGTTGGCCATATCAACTTCACATCTCGTTTGTTAGAAGGACATTATCCAGATACAACACGCTTGTTCCCTGAAAATTATGAAATCAAATTAGGCATTGATAATGGTGAGTTTTATCATGCGATTGATCGTGCGTCATTATTAGCACGTGAAGGTGGAAATAATGTCATTAAATTAAGTACAGGAAATGACGTCGTTGAATTATCTTCAACATCTCCTGAAATTGGTACAGTTAAAGAAGAAGTAAATGCAACCAATGTTGAGGGCGGAAATTTAAAAATTTCATTTAATTCTAAATACATGATGGATGCGTTAAAAGCCATCGATAATGATGAAGTAGAAATAGAATTCTTTGGAACAATGAAACCATTCATTTTAAAACCTAAAGCCGATGACTCAGTAACACAGCTTATCTTGCCAATCCGCACATATTAAAACACATAGCGTATATGATTTAGTTCAAATCAAACAAAAGAGAGCAATCTTGCTTTCTTTTGTTTATCAATGCTTCATATAAAGCCTCTAAGAGCTTAAATTAGAGGCTAATTTTTAATTTATGATGAAGTTTTTAGTAAATATGTTAAATGCGTTGTATGCCCTTTAAAATGCAAAAAAACGATATAAGCTACTTTAAACCTCTACTTATTCTCATTTTTACTGTATTGCATCATTTTTAATTGTAAATAACAAAATAAATTATTTGTTAAGCGCTTACACACTTTCTTTTAAATGAAATTTCCTGATAAAACAGGTATAATATACTAATGATATGAAAAAGAAACGGAGTGATTAATTTGGTTCAAGAAATTGCTGTTGCAGGAGACATTACTTTAGGTCAATTTTTGAAGACTGAGGGTATTATTGAATCTGGTGGACAAGCAAAATGGTTTCTCCAAGATGTTGAAGTCTTGATTAATGGAAGTCGAGAAACACGTCGTGGTAAAAAATTAACACATCATGATCGCATTGCTATTCCAGAAATTTCTGAAATAGACGACTTCATTATCATTCATCAAGGTGAACAATGAAATTAAAAACACTCCAATTAGAAAACTATCGTAACTATGAAGCAGTTACGTTAAATTGTCATCCAGAAGTGAATATCCTTATTGGTGAGAACGCTCAAGGGAAGACGAATTTACTTGAATCAATTTATACTTTGGCATTGGCTAAAAGCCACCGTACTTCAAATGACAAAGAGCTTATACGTTTTAAAGCTGAGTATGCTAAAATAGAAGGTGAGCTAAATTATCGCCACGGAACAATGCCACTAACAATGTTTATAACTAAAAAGGGCAAACAAGTTAAAGTGAACCACTTAGAACAAAGTCGACTAACTCAATATGTCGGTCATTTAAACGTGGTTCTTTTTGCACCTGAAGATTTAAATATTGTTAAGGGGTCTCCACAAATAAGACGTCGATTTATCGATATGGAATTAGGACAAATATCAGCAGTATATCTGAATGATTTGGCTCAGTATCAGCGTATTCTTAAACAAAAGAATAATTACTTAAAGCAGTTACAATACGGACATAAGACGGACGTCACTATGTTAGAAGTCCTAAATCAACAGTTTGCGCAATATGCATTAAATGTCACTTTAAGACGCGAGCATTTTATTCATGATTTAGAAGCTCTAGCACAGCCCATCCATGCGGGAATAACAAACGATAAAGAAGCGTTATCACTTAATTATTTACCAAGTATTAAATTAAGTGATACAAGCCAAGATGAATCTATTTTATTGTCAGAAGTAATTACGTTTTTAAATGACAATCTTGATAGAGAAATTGATCGTGGTGTTTGTCTTTTCGGTCCGCATAGAGACGATTTGGGATTTAATGTAAATAGCATGGATGCACAGACTTATGGTTCACAAGGTCAACAACGTACGACGGCGTTATCAATTAAACTAGCAGAAATTGAATTAATGAATATTGAAGTTGGGGAATATCCAATCTTATTACTGGATGACGTTTTAAGTGAATTAGATGATTCGAGACAAACACATTTATTAAGTACGATTCAACATAAAGTACAAACATTTGTAACGACAACATCGGTAGACGGTATCGACCATGACATTATGAATAATGCAAGGTTATATCGCATTTAACAAGGTGAAATTATTAAGTAACAGAAAGTGATGGTGACTACATTGTCAGATGTAAACAACACAGATAACTATGGTGCTGGACAGATACAAGTATTAGAAGGTCTTGAAGCGGTTCGAAAAAGACCAGGTATGTATATTGGCTCGACTTCAGAAAGAGGTCTACATCATTTAGTTTGGGAAATTGTAGATAATAGTATTGATGAAGCTTTAGCAGGATATGCAGATCAAATAGAAGTAATTATTGAAAAGGATAATTGGATTAAAGTAACGGATAATGGCCGTGGCATTCCAGTTGATATTCAAGAAAAAATGGGGCGCCCAGCAGTTGAAGTTATCTTAACAGTCTTACATGCCGGCGGTAAATTTGGCGGCGGAGGCTATAAAGTTTCGGGTGGACTTCATGGTGTAGGATCTTCAGTTGTAAATGCGTTATCCGAAGACTTAGAAGTCTATGTACATCGAAATGAAACGATTTACCATCAAGCTTATAAAAAAGGTGTCCCTCAATTTGATTTAAAAGAAGTTGGGGAAACAGATAAAACAGGTACGGTGATTCGCTTTAAAGCGGATAGCGAAATTTTTACCGAAACAACAGTATATGATTACGATACATTGCAAAAGCGTATTCGTGAGCTAGCCTTCTTAAATAAAGGTATTTCTATCACATTAAAAGATGAACGTGATGATGAAGAACAACGAGAAGATACATATCATTACGAAGGCGGTATTAAATCATATGTTGAGTTAATGAATGAAAATAAAGAGCCGATTCATGAAGAACCGATTTATATTCATCAAATGAAAGATGATATTGAAATCGAAATAGCCATTCAATATAACAGTGGTTATGCGACGAATTTATTATCTTATGCGAATAATATACACACGTATGAAGGCGGAACGCATGAAGATGGTTTTAAACGTGCACTAACACGTGTGTTAAATAGCTATGGTACAAAAAGTAAGATTATTAAAGAAGACAAAGATAGATTGTCAGGTGAAGATACACGAGAAGGTTTAACGGCCGTAGTGTCAATCAAACATGGTGATCCACAGTTTGAAGGACAAACAAAAACAAAATTAGGAAACTCAGAAGTACGTCAAGTGGTAGATAAACTATTTTCTGAGTATTTCGAGCGCTTCTTATATGAAAATCCAAATGTGGCACGCATCATTGTTGAAAAAGGAATTATGGCTTCACGTGCACGCGTTGCAGCTAAAAAGGCGCGAGAAGTAACACGCCGTAAATCACATTTAGAAATTTCAAGCTTACCAGGTAAATTAGCAGACTGTTCAAGTAAAAATCCTGATGAAAGTGAAATCTTTATTGTAGAGGGTGACTCTGCCGGGGGGTCTACGAAAGAAGGTCGTGACTCTAGAACACAAGCAATTTTGCCGTTAAGAGGTAAAATCTTAAATGTTGAAAAGTCACGTTTAGATCGCATACTAAACAATAACGAAATTCGCCAAATGATTACTGCATTTGGTACTGGTATTGGTGGAGAATTTGATATTTCAAAAGCACGTTATCATAAAATTGTTATTATGACGGATGCTGATGTTGATGGTGCGCATATTAGAACGTTATTATTAACATTCTTCTATCGCTTTATGCGTCCACTTATCGAAGCAGGTTATGTTTATATCGCGCAACCACCATTATTTAAGTTAACGCAAGGTAAACAAAAATATTATGTCTTTAATGATAAAGAATTAGATAAATTAAAATCAGAGTTAAGCCCAACACCTAAATGGCAAATTTCTCGATATAAAGGTTTAGGAGAAATGAACGCAGATCAACTTTGGGAAACAACGATGAATCCAGATAATCGTATGATGTTACAAGTAAGATTAGATGATGCCATTGAAGCGGATAAAACATTCGAAATGTTGATGGGTGACGTTGTGGAAAACCGTCGTCAATTTATTGAAGATAATGCGGTATATGCAACTTTAGATTTCTAAGCACTATGAAATGAACTTTTGAAGGAGGATTTCTTGATGGCTGACTTACCACAATCAAGAATTAATGAACGAAATATAACCAGTGAAATGCGAGAATCATTCTTAGACTACGCCATGAGTGTTATCGTTTCACGTGCTTTACCTGATGTTCGAGATGGTTTGAAACCTGTACACAGACGTATACTATACGGTTTAAATGAACAAGGTATGACACCAGATAAACCATATAAGAAATCAGCACGTATCGTGGGTGATGTAATGGGGAAATATCACCCTCATGGTGACTCGTCAATTTATGATGCAATGGTTAGAATGGCGCAAACGTTTAGCTATCGTTATCCGCTCGTAGATGGTCAAGGTAACTTTGGTTCTATGGATGGTGATGGCGCTGCAGCAATGCGTTACACCGAAGCAAAAATGACTAAAATTACGCTAGAACTTCTTCGAGACATCAATAAAGACACGATTGACTTTTTAGATAATTATGATGGTACTGAAAGAGAGCCGGCAGTCTTACCAGCACGCTTCCCTAACTTATTAGTTAACGGTGCATCAGGTATTGCAGTAGGTATGGCTACTAACATTCCTCCACATAATTTAACTGAAGTCATTGATGGTGTGTTAAATCTCAGTAAGAACCCAGACATAACCATTGCTGAATTAATGGAAGATATTAAAGGTCCGGACTTCCCAACCTCTGGTATAATTTTAGGAAAAAGTGGTATTCGTCGTGCATATGAAACAGGTCGAGGTTCCATTCAAATGCGTGCACGCGCAGAAATTGAAGAACGTGGTGGCGGTCGTCAGCGTATAGTCGTCACAGAAATTCCTTATCAAGTTAACAAAGCTCGTATGATTGAAAAAATTGCTGAATTGGTACGTGATAAAAAAGTAGACGGTATTACTGATTTACGTGATGAAACAAGCTTACGCACCGGTGTAAGAGTTGTAATTGATATTCGTAAAGATGCTAATGCCAACGTAATTCTAAATAATTTATACAAGTTAACGCCATTACAAACATCATTTGGTGCGAATATGATTGCCCTTGTTGATGGGCGACCTAAGTTAATTAACTTAAAAGAAGCATTAGTACAATATTTAGAACATCAAAAGGTTGTTGTACGTCGTCGTACAGAATATAACTTAAGAAAAGCAAAAGATCGTGCCCACATCCTTGAAGGTTTACGTATTGCGTTAGATCATATTGATGAAATTATTAGCACTATCCGCGAGTCAGAGACGGACAAAGTGGCAATGACTAGTTTACAAGAACGCTTTAAGTTAACTGAGCGACAAGCTCAAGCAATTTTAGATATGCGTTTGCGCCGTTTAACTGGATTAGAACGAGATAAAATCGAAGCGGAATATAATGAATTATTGGCATATATCGATGAACTTGAACGAATTTTAGCTGATGAAGAGGTCTTATTACAATTAGTGCGTGATGAACTGACTGAAATTAAAGAGCGTTTTGGTGATGAACGTCGTACGGAAATTCAGTTAGGTGGCATTGATAATATTGAGGATGAAGACCTCATTCCTGAAGAACAAATCGTGATTACGTTAAGTCATAATAACTACATTAAACGATTACCAGTATCAACTTACCGTGCTCAAAATAGAGGCGGTAGAGGTGTGCAAGGTATGAATACATTGGAAGAAGACTTTGTTAGCCAATTGGTTACGTTAAGTACACATGATCATGTGCTTTTCTTTACGAATAAGGGTCGTGTCTACAAACTTAAAGGCTATGAAGTACCAGAATTATCTCGCCAATCTAAAGGTATTCCAGTCGTTAATGCAATAGAACTTGCGAATGATGAATCAATCAGTACCATGATTGCCGTCAATGACTTAGAAAGCGAAGGTAACTATTTAATCTTTGCTACTAAAAATGGTATTGTGAAGCGTTCAGCATTAAGTAACTTTTCACATATCAATAAAAACGGTAAAATTGCGATTGGCTTTAAAGAAGATGATGAACTTATTGCGGTACGCTTAACAGATGGTCAACAAGATATCTTAATTGGTACAGCACATGCATCACTTATTCGTTTTGCAGAAACATCGCTACGTCCACTTGGTCGTACAGCTGCCGGTGTTAAAGGTATCACTTTAAGAGAAGGAGATACCGTAGTAGGTTTAGATGTTGCTCATTCAGAAAGTGAAGATGAGGTCTTAGTCGTTACTGAAAATGGTTATGGTAAACGTACGCCAGTAGGAGAATATCGCTTGTCTAATCGTGGTGGTAAAGGTATTAAGACTGCTACGATTACGGAACGAAATGGTAACGTTGTTTGTATCACTACAGTTACTGGAGAAGAAGATTTAATGATTGTCACAAATGGTGGCGTTATTATTAGATTAGACGTTCAAGATATTTCACAAAATGGTCGTGCTGCACAAGGTGTAAGATTAATGCGTTTAGGTAATGAACAATTTGTATCAACTGTTGCTAAAGTACAAAATGATTCAGAAGATGATGAACAGAGTGAAGCAATGACAGATGATGATAATAAATTAACTAACGATAGTGAAGAAGTCATTGAAAATAGTGCACCAGGTGATGCAATTCATACAGAGGCACCTGAAGCAGAACATGAAGATAATGACAATACATCAAATGATGATCGTATTGATGTTAGACAAGATTTTATGGATCGTGTGAACGAAGATATAGATCATAGTGATGCAACTGAAGATGATCATGAAGAATAAATTGGTGTAAAAAGAAAACATAGTCACGCTTTAGAGTTGCTGGAATAGTAGTGCAGTTGGCTGACTTGTCAGTGCCCTTTTAGGGCTGGCCAGTATGAAAGGTTTATAGCCGCAAAACAAACCACCCGTTCACACGGGTGGTTTTAATTTAAAATCTTATGCTTTAACTTCTAATTCTTTCATGACATATGGAATCTTACTGATTAAAGTTGAAGGTGGTACAACGTACATTTTTTCAGAGAGTTTTTCACCAATGTAGCTATGTGTATATGTGGCACTTGTGACAGCGTCTTTATAGTTATCAAATTGTCCTACAAAGCTTGTAATCATACCTGCAAGTGTATCACCCATGCCACCTGTAGCCATTGCTGGGCTACCAATAGTAAGTTTGTAATCTTCTTCTTTGAAATAGATTTCTGTACCATGTTTTTTTAAGACAACTGTTGCACCAAGTTTATCAACTGCTTCGCGATTACGTTCGTAAGTTTGTTCTTCAATTGGAATACCACTTAAACGTTCCCATTCCTTTTGATGTGGCGTAAATATAACGTGACATGTCGGAATTTCTGGTTTAAGCTTGCTAAAAATTGTAATTGCATCGCCATCAACAATCAAGGTTTGATGAGGCTGAATATTTTGTAAAAGGAATGTAATCGCATTGTTGCCTTTAAAATCACAACCTAGCCCTGGACCAATCAGGATACAATCGGTATTTTCAATCATTTTAGTCAACATTTTAGTGTCATTAATATCGATAACCATGGCTTCTGGGCAACGTGAATGCAACGCTGAATGGTTTGTAGGATGCGTTGCGACCGTAATCAATCCACTACCACTAAAAACACAAGCGCGTGCTGCTAGCATAATTGCGCCACCTAAATTTACTGTTCCACCAATGAGTAATATTTTGCCGTAATCACCTTTATGTGTTTCATCTTTTCTTTTAGGGATATTAACTGAATTTAACGTTTCCATTATATATCCTCCTTTAACCTATACTTTAACTGTATGATAATGATTAAATGTCTATTTTTTCTATATATTCTAAGTCCTATAAATACAATAGAAAATACTATACCTGTAATCGCATTTCGTCAATAGATTTTGTAATGAATTCAAGTAGAAGAAAAAGTGGCAATTTTGTAAATATTATTATCTATACAAGTTATGGCTTAGAATTTAACTTGAAATATGAAAGATACTTTGCTATATTGAAATTAACTTAATAAGTTATTGTTCGTAGGATAAGTAGTATAAACATGTTGATTTCAGAGAGCTTGTGGTAAAAGTGTGAACAAGTAATCACTATTTATATGAATCTACCTACTCATGTGAGCAATCGGTAATACCGTTATAATAGTGAAGTGCAATTGATGCTTTAGCATGAATTGTTAAATAGGGTGGCAACGCGTAAAGACCACGTCCCTTGTCTAGGGATGTGGTCTTTTTTGTGTTTTGCTGCACTATATATAAATTTTGGGAAGGATGAATATTACATGTTAGATATTAGATTATTTAGAACTGAGCCTGAAAAAGTTAAGGATAAAATTAAACTACGCGGGGATGATCCTAAAGTAGTTGATGACGTGCTTCAATTAGATGAACAACGCCGTAAATTAATTGGTCAAACTGAAGAAATGAAAGCGAATCGCAATAAAGTAAGTGAGCAAATTGCTGAAAAGAAACGCAATCAAGAAAATGCGGATGATGTTATTAAAGAAATGCGTGAGCTAGGCGATAAAATTAAAGAAATTGACACTAAACTTAACGAAATTGATAACAAGATCAAAGATACATTAATCCGCATTCCTAATTTAATCCATGATGATGTGCCACAAGGGGCTTCTGATGAAGAAAACGTAGAACTTAAAAAATGGGGAACGCCACGTGACTTCGACTTTGAGCCAAAAGCACATTGGGATTTAGTTGAAGAATTAAACATGGCTAACTTTGAACGTGCTGCAAAAGTATCAGGTGCGCGTTTTGTTTATTTAACAAAAGACGGTGCACAATTGGAACGTGCTTTGATGAACTATATGATTACGAAACATACAACACAACATGGTTATACTGAAATGATGGTTCCTCAGTTAGTAAATGCTGATACAATGTTTGGTACTGGACAATTACCTAAATTTGAAGAAGATTTATTTAAAGTAGAAAAAGAGGGTCTATACACAATACCTACAGCAGAAGTACCATTAACAAACTATTATCGTGATGAAATTATTCAACCAGGTGTCTTACCTGAAAAATTCACTGGCCAATCTGCTTGTTTCCGTAGTGAAGCTGGATCTGCTGGTAGAGATACAAGAGGTTTAATCCGTTTGCATCAATTCGATAAAGTTGAAATGGTTCGCTTTGAAAAACCAGAAGATTCTTGGAATGCACTAGAAGAAATGACAACGAATGCGGAAGCGATTTTAGAAGAGCTTAAATTACCATATCGTCGTGTTATTCTATGTACTGGAGACATTGGATTCAGTGCTGCTAAAACATATGACTTAGAAGTATGGTTACCAAGTTATAATGATTATAAAGAAATTAGTTCATGCTCAAACTGTACAGATTTCCAAGCGCGTCGTGCAAATATTCGATTCAAACGTGATCATGCTGCTAAGCCAGAATTAGCACATACTTTAAACGGTAGTGGACTTGCTGTAGGACGTACGTTTGCGGCAATTGTTGAAAACTATCAAAATGCTGACGGTTCAATTACTATTCCAGAAGCTTTAGTGCCATTCATGGGCGGTAAAACAGAAATTAAACCAGTTAAATAAATAGCGTTATTTGTTGACGCATCGTTATATGTCATAGATTAAATCATCATACAGGGAAAGATTGAGAAAGATACGAACTCAATGGTTTCCCTGTTTTTTTAATGATAAGTTATTTGAATGCGAGTAGTCTAAATAATTATCAGAAAAATTTATTAAAATTAAAGGTACTTATATAAAGATTTTTAGACATTCGTTTGTCTAACGTCATACAAACGGCAGTATAAAAGGATTGATACAGTTCTAGTGTTATATTAGACTTATCTTGGTTATTAAATAAAAAGAGGAGGCATAAAATGGATACACATCTTTCCTTTAAACAAGGTGTTAAAGAATGTATACCTACATTATTAGGTTATGCAGGTGTAGGTATTTCTTTTGGCATTGTAGCTGCATCACAACATTTTAGTTTATTAGAAATTATCCTTTTATGTCTGATTGTTTATGCGGGAGCAGCTCAGTTTATTATTTGTGCGTTAGTCATTGCAGGTACACCGATTACAGCAATTATCGTGACGACGCTTATTGTCAATTCACGTTTTTTCTTATTATCAATGACACTTGCACCCAATTATAAGCAATATGGGTTATGGAATAGGGTAGGGCTATCTTCAATATTGACAGATGAAACATTTGGTGTGGCTATTTCACCTTATTTAAAAGGTGAAAAAATTAATGATCGCTGGCTTCATGGCTTAAATATTACGGCATATGTCTTTTGGACGATTGCGTCGATTGGCGGTGCCGTGTTTGGCAAATTTATAAGTAATCCTGAAGTTTTTGGACTAGATTACGCTATTACAGCAATGTTTGTCTTCTTAGCTATTGCGCAGTTTGATGCTATTACCAATTCTAAACTTAAAATATACATTGTTTTAATCATCTCTGTTATTGTCATGATGTTTATCTTTAGCTGGTTTATGCCAACTTATGTGGCAATATTATTGTCTGCTATCATTGCTTCGACATTAGGGGTGGTGATGGAACGATGACAACGTCTTGGTATATGTTTGCTATTATCTTTTTTAGTGGTTTAGTTACTTTGATAATTCGAATTGTGCCTTTTATTATGATTACACGCATACAATTATCTGAGAAGGTTGTTAAATGGCTGTCTTATATTCCTATTACACTGTTTACTGCATTAGTTGTAGACGCTATGATAAAACAACCATCGCACGGCTTAGGCTTTACTATTAATTTATCATTCGTGATTATTACGATTCCGACTATTGTTGTTGCTTTTATTTCACGCAGTTTGACCATAACAGTTGTGACAGGCATTGTGTTAATGGCGGGGCTTCGTTTATTCTTTTAACTTATACTAAATCGCAGTAAGGCATTGCAGTTATCATATTTTTTAGATAAAATAAATTTAACTTAATAATAGACATAAATATATCTTATTATGAGAAGCTGAGGGATTTGGCCCAGTGACGCTTCAGCAACCGACAGTAATGCACGGTGCTAAAACCAACGAGATACTCGAATGATAAGTCAATGACCGCTTCTTACTTCATTTAGAGTAGGAGCGGTTTTTTATATTATTTAAAGGAGGAATAGTCATGATAAATTATACTGTCGATACTTTGGAACTTGGAGCATTTACTACAGAGTCTGGCGAAAAAATAGAAAATTTAAAACTGCGATATGAGCATGTAGGTTATCAAGGGCAGCCTTTGGTTGTGGTTTGCCATGCCTTAACTGGAAATCATTTAACGTATGGAACCAATGAACAGCCAGGTTGGTGGCGTGAAATTATCGATGGTGGTTATATGCCAATTCATGATTATCAATTCCTAACGTTTAATGTGATAGGGAGTCCATTTGGCTCTAGCTCACATCTTACAGACCAACATTTTCCTAAGAAATTGACTTTAAGAGATGTTACCAAAGCAATAGAATTAGGAATTCAAGCATTAGGTTTTAACAAGATTAACATATTAATTGGTGGAAGTCTTGGCGGGATGCAAGTGATGGAATTACTATATAATCGGCGATTTGTTGTTGATAAAGCAGTAATTTTAGCAGCCACTGATAAGACATCATCATACAGTCGTGCATTTAATGAGATTGCTCGTCAAGCCATTCATATCGGTGGTAAAGAAGGTTTGAGTATTGCAAGACAATTAGGATTTTTAACATATCGTTCATCTAAAAGTTATGATGAACGCTTTACTCCTGATGAGGTAGTCAATTATCAACGTTACCAAGGTGATAAATTTAAAGAACATTATGATTTGGATTGCTATTTAACTATGTTAGATGTCTTAGACAGTCATAACGTTGACCGTGGTAGAACAGATGTTGATGAAGTATATCAAGCTTTAGATACTAAAGTACTGACAATGGGATTTATCGATGATTTACTATATCCAGATGACCTGGTACAGCAATTAGGCGCACGCTTTAAATATCACCGTCATTTCTTTGTTCCAGATAATGTTGGACATGATGGCTTTTTGCTTAATTTTAATAATTGGGCACCTAATTTATATCATTTTTTAAAGGTATCAACATTTAAACGTAAATGAAGTGACAATCATGGATATTGAGGTAAGACATACGACTGTGTAAAATGTCTAAAGATAAGCTAATTTAGACATTTAAATGAAAGTTACTATGCCAATAAGTCC
Source organism: Staphylococcus sp. HMSC063A07 (assembly GCF_001836955.1). Taxonomy (NCBI): domain Bacteria; kingdom Bacillati; phylum Bacillota; class Bacilli; order Caryophanales; family Staphylococcaceae; genus Staphylococcus; species Staphylococcus sp. HMSC063A07. Next base: position 46,830 of record NZ_KV830914.1, on the reverse strand, counting down.
TTTATTTGTTTTAATATGCTACACGGGTTAAAATAGTGCTTATAGTTAAATTTAGTATAGGAGTGGCGAAGTTGTTTTCAAAAATAGAACCTAAAGCTACTATTATCGGTACGCTTGCATTAATTGTAGTCGCTTTAGTCACATATATATTACCAGAAGTGGGTTGGCTGTTATGTTTATTTGCAACCATTCCTGGAATTATTCTCTGGAATAAGTCAATACCATCATTTGGTTTGGCTACAATTGTGACTTTGGTTATTGCAGTATTATTCGGCAATACAATCGTATTAAGTGCCATGATATTAGTACTTATCTCAAGTATTGTCATCGGACAATTACTTAAAGAACGTGCATCTAAAGAACAGATTCTTTACATAGCGACGACGGTCGCCAGCACAATAACTATTATTGGTTTTATGTTATTACAAGTGTTTGGTCATATTCCCAAGGCACAAGTATTAGTTCGAACAGCAGTAAAACCACTAGAAGATTTATTGGATCAAGCGTATGTTCAAAGTGGCATGAAAGCAGAATATGAACAAACATTAAGTTTTATCATTAAACAATTGTCTATTCAGCTTCCAAGTTATATGATAATAGCAATATTTATCCTTATTTTAATCAATTTGCTTGTCACATTCCCAATTCTTAGAAAGTTTAAAATAGCAACACCAATATTCAAACCATTATTCGCATGGCAGTTTAAACGTTCAGTCTTGTGGTTATATGTTATTGATTTAATATGTGTAATGTTTGCAACACAACCGAGTATCTTCCAAAGTATCGTTATAAACTTACAGATTATGTTATCATTATTGATGTACATCCAAGGATTAAGCGTGATTCATTTCTTCGGAAAAGCAAAACGCATGCCAGACGTAGTAACAATAATATTAATGGTAATTGGGACAATTATTTCGCCAGTAACGCATATTGTTGCACTTATAGGGGTGCTTGATTTAGGAATTAACTTAAAACAGATAATAAAAAAAAGATACTAAAAAGCGAATAGAGGTGGAAAAATGAACCGACAATCCACAAAAAAAGCTTTGTTTGTTCCGTACATTTTAATGGTTCTAACGGCGATAGCCCTTGTTATATTGGGGTTTATCTTTAAACCACTTGTTGCAGGGATAGCGGCAGCGATTCTCTTTGTAATTATCGTTATCAGTGCGGTATTAGCTCGACAAGCAATGATAAAAATGGATAACTATGTGGATGATTTAAGTGGCCATATCTCAGCAGGAAGTAATAGGGCAATTAAACGTTTGCCAATAGGAATGGTCGTTTTAGATGCGGATGATCATATTGAATGGATCAATCAGTTTATGTCAGATCATTTAGAATCAAACGTAATTTCTGAACCTATTAATGAGGTTTTCCCCAATATTTTAAAGCAATTGGAAAAGATTCAAGAAGTAGAAATTGAAAATAATAATTATCATTATCACGTGCGCTATAGTGAAGATGATCATTGTCTTTATTTCTTTGATATTACCGATGAGGTGCATACAAATAAGTTGTATGAAGACTCTAAGCCAATTATAGCAACGTTATTTTTAGATAATTATGATGAAATAACACAGAATATGAACGATACGCAACGTTCAGAAATCAACTCAATGGTAACACGTGTTATCAGTCGTTGGGCTTCTGAATATAATATTTATTTTAAACGCTATAGTTCAGATCAATTCGTAGCTTATCTTAATCAAAAGATTTTAGCTGAAATTGAGAAGTCTAACTTTGAAATTTTAAGTCAGTTGCGAGAAAAAAGTGTTGGTTATCGCGCCCAACTTACATTAAGCATTGGTGTTGGAGAAGGCACAGAAAATCTTATAGATTTGGGTGAATTATCACAATCAGGTCTTGATCTTGCTTTAGGTCGAGGCGGAGACCAAGTTGCGATTAAAAGTATGAATGGTAATGTACGTTTCTATGGCGGTAAGACTGACCCAATGGAAAAACGTACGCGTGTGAGAGCACGTGTTATATCTCATGCTTTGAAAGATATTTTAACAGAAGGCGACAAAGTAATTATTATGGGACATAAGCGTCCAGATTTAGATGCTATCGGAGCTGCAATTGGTGTTTCTCGCTTTGCACTAATGAATAACTTAGAAGCCTATGTTGTGTTAAATGAAGAGGATATTGACCCAACTTTACGCCGTGTGATGAATGAAATTGATAAAAAGCCAGAACTAAAAGAGCGCTTTGTTACATCGGATGAAGCTTGGGATATGATGACTTCTAAAACGACAGTCGTCATTGTCGATACACACAAACCAGAAATGGTATTAGACGAAAATATTTTAAATAAAGCTAATCGTAAAGTCGTTATTGACCACCATAGACGAGGTGAAAGCTTTATTTCAAACCCGTTATTAATTTACATGGAACCTTATGCAAGTTCAACAGCTGAACTTGTTACAGAATTATTAGAGTATCAACCGACAGAACAGCGCTTAACACGCTTAGAATCAACAGTTATGTATGCAGGAATCATCGTTGATACGCGTAATTTTACATTAAGAACAGGTTCTAGAACTTTTGATGCTGCAAGTTACTTACGTGCACATGGTGCTGATACGATATTGACTCAGCATTTCTTAAAAGATGATGTCGATACGTATATTAATCGTTCTGAACTGATTCAAACTGTAGAAGTGCAAGATAATGGCATTGCTATTGCACATGGTTCAGATGATAAAATTTACCATCCCGTGACTGTTGCACAAGCAGCAGATGAGCTGTTAAGTTTAGAAGGTATTGAAGCGTCATATGTTGTCGCAAAAAGAGAAGATAATTTAATTGGTATTTCTGCTCGTTCGTTAGGCTCAATTAATGTACAATTAACTATGGAAGCCTTAGGTGGCGGTGGCCATCTTACCAATGCAGCAACGCAAATTAAAGATGTAACAATTGATGAAGCAATCGAACAATTACAACAAGCAATTACAGAACAAATCAGTAGGAGTGAAGATGCATGAAAGTAATTTTTACACAAGATGTTAAAGGTAAAGGCAAAAAAGGAGAAGTTAAAGACGTACCAGTAGGATATGCGAATAACTTTTTACTAAAAAATAAATATGCCGTAGAAGCAACTCCTGGCAATTTAAAACAATTAGAACAACAAAATAAACGTGCAGCAGCAGATAGACAACAAGAAATTGATGAAGCCAAAGCGCTAAAAGCCAAATTAGCTGATATTGAAGTTGAAATCAGTGCTAAAACAGGTGAAGGTGGCAAATTATTTGGTTCTGTAAGCACAAAACAAATTGCTGAAGGTTTAAAAAAACAGCATGATATTAAATTAGATAAACGTAAAATGGATTTACCACAAGGTATTCATGCTTTAGGTTATACGAATGTACCAGTGAAATTAGACAAAGAAGTTGATGGTACAATTCGTGTACATGTAGTAGAACAATAAGACGCTGTTAATTAAGATAAGATTGATATCAAAGAGGTTTAACTTTTTGATTAAGAGGTGTAATCAATAATGGATAGATCATATGAGCAAAATCAAATGCCCCATAATAATGAAGCTGAACAATCTGTCTTAGGTGCGATTATTATTGATCCAGAATTGTTAAGTTCGACTCAGGAGGTATTGCTTCCTGAGTCATTTTATAGAGGCGCCCATCAACATATCTTCCGTGCAATGATGCATTTAAATGAAGATACTAAAGAAATTGATGTCGTTACACTTATGGATCAACTTACAAATGATGGTACATTAAGTGAAGCGGGTGGTCCGCAATATTTAGCTGAGCTTTCTAATAACGTACCCACGACACGTAACATTCAATACTATACTGACATTGTGGCGAAGCATGCTTTAAAGCGGAAGCTCATTCAAACGGCAGATAGTATTGCTAATGACGGATATAATGATGAATTAGAGTTAGATGCTATTTTAAGTGATGCAGAAAGACGTATCTTAGAATTATCATCAACACGCGATAGTGAAGGATTTAAAGATATTAGAGATATTTTAGGTCAAGTTTATGAAACAGCAGAAGAACTTGACCAAAATAGCGGTCAAACGCCTGGGATACCAACAGGCTATCGTGACTTAGACCAAATGACAGCTGGCTTTAATCGTAATGATTTGATTATTATTGCAGCTAGACCATCAGTAGGTAAGACTGCCTTCGCACTTAATATTGCTCAAAAAGTAGCGGTTCACGAGGATAATTATACAGTAGGTATCTTTTCTTTAGAGATGGGGGCAGACCAACTTGCTACGCGTATGATATGTAGCTCAGGCAACGTAGATTCTAACCGTTTAAGAACAGGGACGATGACTGAAGAAGATTGGAATCGCTTTACCATTGCGGTAGGTAAATTATCACGTACGAAAATATTTATCGATGACACACCAGGTATTCGTATTACAGATATCCGTTCTAAATGTCGTCGCTTAAAGCAAGAACATGGTTTAGATATGATTATGATTGACTACTTGCAATTAATACAAGGAAGTGGTTCACGTTTATCTGATAATCGTCAGCAAGAGGTTTCAGAAATTTCTCGAACACTAAAAGCAATCGCTAGAGAATTAGAATGTCCTGTTATTGCGTTAAGTCAGCTATCTCGTGGTGTTGAACAACGACAAGATAAACGACCAATGATGAGTGACATTCGTGAATCAGGTTCTATAGAACAAGATGCTGATATTGTTGCATTTTTATATCGTGATGATTATTATAATCGTGGCGATGGTGAAGAAGATGAAGATGGTGGCAATTTCGAACCACAAACAAATGATGATAATGGTGAAATCGAAATTATTATAGCTAAGCAACGTAACGGCCCAACCGGTACCGTCAAACTTCACTTTATGAAGCAATATAATAAATTTACCGATATTGATTATGCACATGCTGAAATGTAAGAAAAGAATATTTTTATTTCCGTACGTTTAATTTTGATTAATTTTAAATGTACGGTTTTTATTTTGTTTTAACATACTTTTTAACAGCTAAGTATGTATCTTAGAAATTTGTAAAAACATCTTTAAACCTTGATATTAAAGTGTTTTTGAAGTGGATAGACATCAAAATTCTAAAATAATAATGTGAAAAACACCATAAAATTAATGTTCGATTTTTATTTGCAATATCAGATTGTTATTGATAGAATATCTAGTGGTTAATCGAGAAAACTTGGAGGTGCTCTTATGTCATCAATCGTAGTAGTTGGGACACAATGGGGAGACGAAGGTAAAGGTAAAATCACGGATTTCTTAGCGGAACAGGCAGATGTTATTGCACGTTTTTCTGGCGGTAATAATGCTGGACATACCATTCAGTTTGGTGGAGAAACCTATAAATTACATTTAGTACCATCTGGTATTTTTTATAAAGATAAACTTGCTGTAATTGGAAATGGTGTTGTTGTCGATCCTGTAGCTCTGTTAAAAGAGTTAGACGGCTTAAATGAACGTGGTGTATCAACAAGTAACTTACGTATTTCAAACCGCGCACAAGTTATTTTGCCATATCATATTGCTCAAGATGAATTTGAAGAACGTCGTCGAGGAGATAACAAAATAGGTACAACGAAGAAAGGTATTGGTCCTGCGTATGTAGATAAAGTACAACGTATCGGTATCCGCATGGCAGATTTATTAGAAAAAGAGACATTTGAAAGACGTTTAAAAGAAAATATTGAATATAAAGACGCATATTTCAAAGGTATGTTCAATGAATCTTGCCCAACTTTTGATGACATTTTTGAAGAATATTATGCAGCTGGTCAACGTTTAAAAGACTTTGTAACGGACACAGCGAAAATCTTAGATGATGCATTTGTTGCCGAAGAAAAAGTCTTATTTGAAGGTGCTCAAGGTGTTATGTTAGATATTGATCATGGTACATATCCTTTCGTCACATCAAGCAATCCTGTAGCCGGCAATGTCACTGTTGGTACAGGTGTAGGTCCAACCTTCGTTTCTAAAGTAATTGGTGTGTGTAAAGCATACACATCTCGCGTAGGCGATGGTCCTTTCCCAACTGAACTATTTGATGAAGATGGGCACCATATTAGAGAGGTTGGTCGTGAATATGGTACGACGACAGGACGTCCACGTCGCGTGGGTTGGTTTGATTCAGTCGTGCTACGTCACTCACGTCGTGTTAGTGGTATTACAGACTTATCTATTAACTCTATTGATGTACTAACAGGTTTAGATACGGTAAAAATTTGTACAGCTTATGAGTTAGATGGAGAAGAAATTACAGAGTATCCAGCTAACCTTGATCAATTAAAACGTTGTAAACCAATCTTTGAAGAATTACCTGGTTGGACAGAAGATATTACAGGTTGTCGTTCATTAGAAGCGTTGCCTGATAATGCACGTCGCTATTTAGAACGTATTTCAGAATTATGCGGCGTTCATATTTCAATCTTTTCAGTAGGTCCAGACCGTGAACAAACGAACTTATTAGAAAAATTATGGTAAAAAGATAAATGCATGCATAGGGAGAGCGGGACAGAATACATTATGAATTCGTAGTCCCGTACCGGCAAGGTTGACTAGGATTGAAAAAAGC
>NZ_KV830914.1:0-40170 GCF_001836955.1 Staphylococcus sp. HMSC063A07 | reverse complement strand
TATCGTTCATAGTCTAAAATATAATGATGTTCCAAACTGTTACTGACAATTAGGAACGTGCAGTAAAATTTTACTGCGCGTTCTTTTTTTTACTATATTATATGGTAAAAATGGAATATGCTGCTGTTGATTTAATTTATTAAAAAAACATTAATATGCTGTAAAAATGTCTTGTATTTAAAATATTAGCTATGCTATAATCTATCTTGTGCTTAAGAACGGCTCCTTGGTCAAGCGGTTAAGACACCGCCCTTTCACGGCGGTAACACGGGTTCGAGTCCCGTAGGAGTCACCATTGATTTAGGTCTCGTAGTGTAGCGGTTAACACGCCTGCCTGTCACGCAGGAGATCGCGGGTTCGATTCCCGTCGAGACCGTATTGCTTACCCAATAGGGTAGGCATTTTTTTATGCTTTTATATAAAAGTAGTTGTGTCACGCATGGTTAATACTACAATAGCATGTTGCAATAAAAACTTAATATTTTAAATGATATGGATAAGAAATCCCGCAATGAATACCCATTGTTATAACATCATTTTGTAATATTTAATTGGATTTTTAAAAATCGGCTAAATTCAAAAGATAGAATAGACTAACTTATTTGTAAATTAGGCATAGAGTGGTAAACTTATAAAAAATATTATTCTATAATTTTACTTATGAAAATAGAATTCGCAGTATATTAATGGTAAATTATATAGTAGATACTTGTGTAGATAGGAACGATTGTTGGATATTTCTACACAGAAGATTTATTTTATATAAGTAAAGAACTTTTTAATAGAACAGATGTGAAGAACTACAATTTTAGAAATGAGGTTTTTAGATATGGCAAGAAAAGTTGTTGTAGTTGATGATGAAAAACCAATTGCTGATATTTTAGAATTTAATCTAAAAAAAGAAGGATACGATGTTTATTGTGCCTATGATGGTAACGATGCCGTTGATTTAATTTATGAGGAAGAACCAGACATTGTGTTATTAGATATCATGTTACCTGGTCGAGACGGCATGGAAGTCTGCCGTGAAGTACGTAAAAAATTCGAAATGCCAATTATCATGCTAACGGCAAAAGACTCTGAAATTGATAAAGTATTAGGCCTTGAATTAGGTGCTGACGATTACGTCACAAAACCTTTCAGTACACGTGAATTAATTGCTCGAGTTAAAGCTAATTTACGTCGTCATTATTCACAACCTGCCCAAGAAGTGAATAACGCATCAAACGAAATCACAATTAAAGATATTGTGATTTATCCAGACGCATATTCTATTAAAAAACGCGGTGAAGATATTGAATTAACACATCGTGAATTTGAGTTGTTCCATTACTTATCTAAGCATATGGGTCAAGTGATGACACGTGAGCACTTGCTTCAAACTGTTTGGGGCTATGACTATTTTGGAGATGTACGTACGGTTGACGTAACAATTCGTCGTTTACGCGAAAAAATCGAAGACGATCCATCACATCCAGAATATATCGTAACTAGAAGAGGCGTTGGATATTTCCTCCAACAACATGATTAGAGGAGTCTTTGCATGAAGTGGCTGAAACAATTACAATCCCTTCACACTAAATTGGTTGTTGTATATGTTCTTTTGATTATTATTGGAATGCAAATTATTGGTTTGTATTTTACAAATAGTTTAGAAAAGGAACTGACAGATAATTTTAGAAAGAATATTAAACAATATGCAACCCAATTAGAAGTCAATATTGAGCGTAGTTATAAAGACGATTCTGTAAATATGCAGAAAGAAGTTCAAAATTTACTTAATGAGTATGCCAACCGTCAAGAAATTGAAGAAATTCGCTTTATTGATAAAGATCAAATTATTATGGCAACGGCACGTTTGTCATCACATAATATGATTAATCAAAAGGTCAATGATAGTTCCGTTCAAAAGGCCATTTCACTTGGACAGTCTAATAGTCATAATGTGCTAAAAGACTATGGCAATGGTAAGGAACGAATCTGGGTATATAATCTTCCCGTGAAAAATGGTAAAGATACCGTGGGCGATATTTATATCGAAGCAAATATCAATGATGTGTACAATCAATTAAACAATATTAACCAAATATTTATTATAGGTACGGCGATTTCACTCTTTATTACGGTGATACTCGGTTTCTTTATTGCGCGAACCATTACTCGACCAATTACCGATATGCGTAATCAGACGGTTGAGATGTCTAAAGGTAACTATACACAACGCGTGAAGATTTATGGAAACGATGAAATCGGGGAATTAGCATTAGCGTTTAACAATTTATCTAAACGTGTACAAGAAGCCCAAGCGAATACAGAAAGTGAAAAGCGTCGTCTTGATTCTGTCATCACACATATGAGCGATGGTATTATCGCAACGGATAGACGTGGCCGTGTTCGGATTATCAACGATATGGCGCTTAAAATGCTTGGCATGGCTAAAGAAGATTTAATCGGTTATTATATGTTAAGCGTGTTAAATTTAGAACAAGAATTTTCATTAGATGAAATTCAAGAGAACAATGATAGTTTCTTATTGGATATAAATGAAGAAGAAGGCATTATTGCCCGGGTTAACTTTAGTACAATTGTGCAAGAAACAGGCTTTGTGACTGGTTATATTGCGGTGTTGCATGACGTTACAGAGCAACAACAAGTCGAACGTGAGCGCCGAGAGTTTGTTGCCAATGTTTCACATGAATTACGGACACCATTAACATCAATGAATAGCTATATTGAAGCGTTAGAAAGTGGCGCATGGAAAGATGGCGCACTCGCACCACAATTCTTATCGGTTACACGTGAAGAAACCGAAAGAATGATTCGTTTAGTTAATGACTTATTGCAATTATCTAAAATGGACAACGAGTCCGATCAAATTAATAAAGAAATTGTCGACTTCAATATGTTTATCAATAAAATTATTAATCGCCATGAAATGTCGGCCAAAGATACAACCTTTGTGCGAGAAATTCCTAATGAAACCATCTTTGCGGAAATTGATCCAGATAAGATGACACAGGTATTCGATAACGTAATTACAAATGCTATGAAATATTCTCGCGGTGATAAACGTGTTGAGTTTCACGTGAAACAAAATGCTTTATATAATCGTATGACCATTCGTATTAAAGATAATGGTATTGGTATTCCAATTAATAAAGTTGAAAAAATCTTTGACCGCTTTTACCGTGTCGATAAAGCACGTACGCGTAAAATGGGTGGTACTGGACTAGGTTTAGCTATCTCTAAAGAAATTGTTGAGGCACATCATGGTCGCATTTGGGCAAATAGTGTCGAAGGGCAAGGTACATCAATCTTTATTACACTTCCATGTGAAGTGATTGATGATGGTGATTGGGATGAGTAATAGAGAGAATATCAAATCAATTATTTTAATTCTACTAGTACTTATGAGTGTGGTATTAACCTATATGATTTGGAATTTCACTCCAGATTTAACACATTTAGACAGCACGGATAGTAAAAAAGTAAGTTCAAAGAGTATTGGAAAACCAATGTCGGCGAAAGAAGAAACGGTAATCTCGCCATTTCAAATTATCCGTAAAAGGGGCGATGATGTAAAAGGTATCGAAGGTTCAAAGGCCAATATATTACAAATGGTTGAGCCATTAAAAAAACACAAAGTTAAAAAGGTAGAAAAGTTACATCACGACTATAATTTAACCATTCCCGAGTTAACTAACCATTATGCAGTGCTTGATTTTACATATGACCTTCCATTGAATGTCTATTTAGGACAGGTACTCGATATTAGCGCTAAAATTCCTAAAAACTTTAACTTCAATCGTATATTAATTGATAAAGATCCATATGACCGTCTGGTGTTGTATGCGATTAGTAAAGATCGCCATGATGCTATCAAATTAACAATGGATGCTAAAGCAGAGTCATTTATAAAATCGTTGGATCAACTTGAAAAAGGAATGACCAATTACTCAGAAATTATTACTAATAAAAATACGATTGATAAAGCAACACATGTGTTTGCACCGAAGAAACCCAAAGAAATGATGTCATATCGCATGGTATTCGATACCATTAATGTAGAGGTGATGAATGCAATTCTTTTTGATGATTCTGTCATTGTACGAAGCGGTCGAGGCGGCGCAACAACCTATAACAACAATACGGGAGTCGCCAATTACAACAACGACAGTGAAAAGTATCATTATCGTAATCTCTCAGAAGACGAATCCAGCTCTAGCGATATGGAAACAACGATACCAAGTACCTTTGACTATATAAATAGTCATGGTGGCTTTGTCAATGATGATTATCGTCTGTTCAGCACAGATAATCATAATGGCCAACTGACATATCAAATGTTCTTAAATGGCCACCCAACCTTTAGTAAACAGCATCTAAATCAAATTCAAGTCACATGGGGAGATAAAGGTATTTATGATTACCAACGTGCCTTATTACGCTCTAGCGTTCCGTTAGAAGGTAAGAGCTGTAAATTGCCAAGCGTAGAAAGCGTTCGTTCCTCATTGGCTAATGATCCTAATGTAGATTTTGAAAAAGTAACCAATATCACAGTAGGTTACAAAGAAAATGACAAGCCAGAACAAAATGATATTGAAATACAGCGCAATAGTGAATTTATGCCTAAATGGTATATTGAATATGATGGCGAGTGGTATGCCTATGAGAATGGGAGGCTTGAATAAATGAACTGGAAACTAACAAAGACACTGTTTATTTTCGTATTTATTCTAGTGAACATTTCGCTTATCGTCATCTATATTAATAAAGTTACACAATCTCAAATTAATGATTCCGAAAATGAGAATCAAGTCAATTTTCAACAAGAAGAGATTAAAATTTCTAAAGACATTTTAGATAAAGATGTTAAAGGAATTAAAATGCAGATGATTACAGCAAGTTCTAAAGACTTCACAAGTTATGCTAAAGCACATTCTTCACTAAAAGCCGAAAAATCAGGCAAAATGTTAAAAGGTGACATAGATTCAACCGTAAATGTGAGCGATAGTAACTTTAGTGATTTGAAAAAGTACTTAATGGAACATATTTATAATGGAAAACTCTATCAGTTAGGTGGCGTAAATAATAATAGCGTCACGTATGAACAAACGTATCAAGATTATCCTATTATGAATAATAGTAAAGCCGAATTAAAGTTCTCAATCGATGGTGGCAAAGCAAAAGCATATGAACAAACCATTATGGATAAAATCGAACCTGCAAAAAGTGATAACAATGATAAAAAGCAAATCATAACACCACGTAAAGCAGTTGAAACACTATACTTTAATCGCTATTTAAAAGAAAATGACGAAGTTATTGATGCACGTCTTGGTTATTATTCTGTCGTGAGAGAAACAAATGTGCAGTTGCTGCAACCTAACTGGGAAATCAAAGTCAAACATAAAAATAAAGATACCGTGAAGACATATTATGTAGAAGCCACTTCAGATAACCCTAAAGTCATCGATCATTAAACACGCATCGCAGGTTGGGGTGGCCTGAAGCTGTCCCCTAAGAAAGCGAGCCAGCAATACGATAAACAAAGAAGCCAGTAAATGCATTTACAAAAACGCATTTACTGGCTAAATTTTTTAAAGGATTTACATCCCAGACAGTAGCAACATGTAATTGATGAAACGAGAAATTAGTATGTTCCTTTAAAATCAATATCCAACTTATAAGGTTGCTTACCAATAATAAAGCGGCAAATATAGAATTCACGTAAAATAATACCAATGCCAATACAAATACCTAGCGTTCCAACAACAGAAAAGATGATAAAAATAATACTTGTATTAATAAAAATAGACGTATACTCATATACATATTCTAATACAATCGGATGTAAGAGATAGATAAAGAAAGAGAATGAGTTAATTAAATTAATAACACCAAACATAAAGTATTTATAATGAATACATAAGCTCAATAATAGTAAAAACATACTCATATGATATAACATTAACGATTCACTATAGCTGGTAACATTCCAGTAATCGTGCTTTCCAAATAAAAAGACAAACATTAAATACGAACCAACAGCTAAGGTTAATATAATAAAAGGAAAATCATGTAAAAATGCGATAATTTTATGATAGTTATAACCAATATAGCCACCTAAGAAGAAGAAAAATATCCATCCTAAAATAAAGGTATTATCACTTAAAGGATAAATTTTATGTACAAATGTCTCAAATTGGTGGTTATGATGTAAATAGTATAGAAAGAAATACTGTACAAAAAATGAGCCAATTAATAATAATTTACTGTTAAAAATTTTAGGTGTTATTTTGTAGATAAGATAGCTTAAGATAAAATATTGAATAATAATTAGAATAAAATAGCCATACCAATAACCTAATACAACATTTTGCCAAAACTGATGCCAGAATGGATCACCTAATTTACGCGATTCACTGTAACAATAGAAACAACCGACACATAAATAAGGCAAAATAATGTATTTAAAACGTGACGTTAAATAGGTGATGCGTAATGAAGCATAATTTAATGTTGTTAACAGTTGTGACAAGATAATAAAGCAAGGCGTGCCAAAGATAAAAATATTTTGTGCATAATAGATGACTTTTAATTGTCTAAGATCATCGCCATCAATACCTCGCATATATTGTGTTAATGTATGTGTGATAATAATGATAATACACAACATTGCTCTTAAATAAATAAGTTCTTTCCTTTTTTTATTTTTAACGGCCATCAGCAAAACCATCCCATTTTTTAATTAATTTATTAAACGCATCTTCATTCATTAAGACACGAGGAATACGATAGTTGTTTTCACTAGGTTTAACAGCTTTATCTTCGAGTGTATAGCCATAGCGAATACCTTCTTTTTTAAGTACTTTTATATTTTGATTGCTTACTTCACCATAAGGATAAGCAATAGAATCGTTGTTTTTATGAAACTGTTTATGAATGAAAAGATTACTTTTGACAATATCATCTTTTAACTTGTCATCAGGTGTACTTGTCATGATGGCTTTTCTGTCTTTAGTCAGTGAATGTAAATTATCCGTATGTGAACTAAAGGTCCAATATTTAGAATGATTTAATATTTTTAAAGTACTTAAATCACTAAGATTTAAATTATGAAAATTTTCATTGCCAATTTGACCAGTAATTACAAATCCTGTAACAGGTATTTTATATTTTTCAATAATTGGATTTGCATTATCATAGACGGATTGTTCCATGTCATCAAAGCTAATCCAGACACTTTTAGGTGGGAATTTACCTTTTTCTTTATAATGTTGAAATTCTTTTTCTGTTAAAAAATGTGCCCCATGTGCTTTAAGCCATTTAATTTCAGCCTCAAACGCTTCTTTACTAATACTATAATTTTTAATTTCTTTGCTGTTAGATAAGGTAAAAAGGGTGTTTTTAAACCAATTATCATCTCGGATACGATGATAATTGAGTGCTAATGCACTATTACCTTTGACGTTGAGCGTTTTTTCTTTGCTTTTTGCACTAGAAATGGTATGTGTTTGAAAGATACATAAGATTGTTAACAACGTTAAAATGCTACATAATTTAAAAAACTTTGCCATGATTAATACCTTCTTTTTTATATATTATTTTTCTACTAATTAAACAAAGTGAGAAGATAATAATGTCAATGATGATAAATTTAAGTAAGGTAAAAAAGATGTCACTCATCGTAACTGCTTCAACGTTTAATAACGTTCTTATGATTAATACGATGTCAATATTAAACGTGAAGAGTGAACCAATAACTAAAATACAAGCAATCATAAAGTAGAGCCAAAATATTAAACTAATAATAAATGTAATTATTTCACGTAATGCATGGCAAAAAGCATGGATTACTAATTTTTTCCTCTGTCTGGACTTGTCCATGTCGCAAACGCTCCTTTTTTACGTCTTAATGCTTTTGGAAAGGCAGAAATAGCGACCAAAGCATTTAACAGCCAATATATTGTTGAATACCAACTTAAGTAAAATATGGTTAAAAGATTAATTTTTTCATAGCGACTATCCACGAATAGCGCAATAACAAATTGTACAGTATTGATAAAAGTCAAAAGCAGCGCTGACAGGATTAATAAAGAAAATTGATAATTTAAGAAATAATAATCTAAAAAATTAGCGTTAATGATATCGATAATTAAAAGAATCACAACGCAATGAACCCAAAGCAATGAAAAGATTTGTTCAAATATCAGCATATACGTTGCTGGATTAAGTGTTTTGATACCTTGTTTGAAGTCCCGAATCAGAACTTCTTGCCCACCTTGTGCCCATCGAAGACGTTGTTTCCATAAGCCAGGTATCGTCTCAGGAACAAGCATTCGACATAATGCGCGTGGCTCATATTTAATGTGTAAGTTGGCAAGATGAAATTTCCAAGAAATCGCAATGTCTTCTGTAATCATATCGATATCCCACTTACCTACTTGTTCAATCGCACGATTTCTGAATAGTGTGAAAACTCCTGATATAGTATTGACCTTGCCAGTTAAAGATTGGGCACGTTTAATACTGCCAACCATGCTAGCATACTCAATTGTTTGAATTTTACCTAAAATAGACTTCTTATTTCTAATACGAGGATTGCCAGTTACCGCAGCCAATTTCGGATTATCGATAAAATGTTCTAACATGAAATAAGGTGCGTCATCATCAATTAAGGTATCTGCATCAATGCCCATCACTAGATCATATTGTGCATAGTTCAAACCTTGATTTAAGGCGTTTGCTTTCCCTTGGTTTTTTTCTAAATCAACAAAAGTGAAATCTAATGTTTTTTGCAGCTTGTAAATAACTTCAGCAGAATTGTCAGAGCTCCCATCATTAATCACAATAATTTGTTTATTTGGAAACTCTAACGATAACAAATTCGAAATCGTGTCTTCAATCGTCTCTTCCTCGTTAAAACAAGGAATTAAAAAGGAAATACCTTGATCACCGATGTCTTTATTTGGCTTCCTTTTAAGCCAAATTTCTGAAAAGAGCATATAAATAACCGTTCCTACTATCCAAAACATTGACATGAAAAGTGGATAGAGAATTAACAAATTTAAATATTTCATTTTCGCCCTCCATCAAAAATGTATTGTGCATTGATGATGATAAGGTAAAAATTTAGGTATTGCAACACTTTTTTAATTTATAAAAAAGACATATAAAAATAATTTTGTTTGTAAAAAATCTACAAATGAACTCACTAAATTCAAATAAAAATTTTATCTGTAAGAAAAATCAATATGTGTTTCTTTTCTTCTAGCGAAAACAATTATCGTGAAGAAAATCTTTTTTGCTGAAAAAAATTAACCTTAAGGAGTTAGGAATTAAAATAAATGCGAATAAACTTATATACATACTCGATTAAATTGGTCTGTTTTAAATCTGAAGCAAATTCTCCCCAAAATGTGAGATATTCACCATTAATATAACTATTGAAATGCGGGTCTTTACGCATATTAGCTGTATTAAAATCTGTTAAACGTGTGTCGGCAATATCAGCTTTCTGCTTAGCTAACGAATGTGTGCTTTGCTGTGCTCTAGGAAAGACGTAGTAAACAGAACGATTAAAATTTTCGACCATAAAGTGGTTAGTGAAAAAGTCAGTTGGCGATGGTGACTGTTTGGATGGTTGATGCCAATACATAATAATAATGCTGTGATTTAAATTTTTGAGTCCTTCATGTGTCAAAGAATCATTCCACATCTTAGGCGTATAATGCTTTGCTTGGACAGTGTCTGCAAGCTGATTCATGTATGAAACAAAATCACGTTGCTGTGCGCCTCCACCAGGTACCTCATCTCCACCGATAACCATTTTTAAATTGTCTTTATACGGTGTTTGATAGAAAATATCAGCAACTTCATTGATTAACTGACGAGATACATCAAGCGCTGTCTGATTTTGTTGAAAATCAAGCATTGTATTATCATAGCTAGAAACAACCTGTCGATATTGAGAGGGATGATGTTTATGGAGTAACGTCAGCATGGCTTTTGAATGTGCAGGGAAGTCTAATTCAGGAATAAGCTGGACATGGTGTTTATTGGCATATTGAACAAGCTCACGCAATTCTGCTTTTGTGAGGTAATAGTGATTTGAATGGGTAGACGTTTGACCTAAGACATTTGAGTAAATACTATAATTGTCATTGTCAGCAAGGTGTAATTGTAGATAACGCCCATTGACACGGCTAAGCTCGCCGATGATTTTCTTAATACTCTCTTTAGTATAATGCGTCCGTGCAATATCAATAGAAATACCCTTTTCAATATCAGATTGCTTACTATGCTTAGGAAAGAAAGTGAATACAATAAGTAATAAAATAACAATAATGGCACTAAGCTTTTTCATAATTGCCCCTCTTTTATTTTTAATATGGTGCATAAGTAATTAGTAATAGTGCAATAACAATTGTTTAAGATAATAAAATAAAAGTTTACATTTTTCAATATATAGTAATTTTCCATCTATATCTCACAAGGCTTATTTATAGTTTTATGAAGTACAAGACAAACGGCATAATCAAATAAGGGAAGACTTACAGTATAGAGAAGGAACTGTGAAGGTAGTATAAAATATAGCACAATAAGGAAAACAAAATATATACGATTCAACTATTGATAGAAGAATTGCGCATGAACGATAAAAAGGTGATAACATATGAAATATTTTCTAGATGCATAAGCGTACATACAGAAACTTAAAATAAAAATATGCGCGCTATTTTAAATCTGTGTATTGGCACATTGTTCTTATAATTGGTATAGTAATATATAAAGATATTTTAGAGGACGGAATACAATGATGTGCTTGTGATACAGCGTGATAACATATCATTGATAATAACGGTCACTGATGTATAACGTGTGGATGGTTGATTTACATAGGAGGACCTCTAAGGGGAGTGTAAATAATAACACACAGCATGACAGATAGTAGGAAGGATGAGTGACGTGATACGTATGAGCGTCTTAGCTAGCGGCAGTACTGGTAATGCTACTTATGTAGAAAGTGAAAAAGGCAGCTTATTAGTTGATGTCGGTTTAACAGGTAAGAAAATGGAAAATCTGTTTAGCCAAATCGACAGAAATATAAGCGATTTAAACGGCATACTCGTGACACATGAGCATAGTGATCATATTAAAGGATTAGGAGTCTTAGCACGTAAGTATCATTTGCCAATTTATGCGAATGAAAAGACATGGAAAATGATTGAAAAGAAAGATAACAAAATACCGATGGAACAAAAATTTATATTCAATCCATATGAAACGAAGTCAATCGCAGGCTTTGATATTGAATCATTTAACGTTTCACATGATGCGATTGATCCACAATTTTACATTTTTCATAATAATTATAAGAAATTTACAATGATTACGGATACAGGATATATTTCAGACCGCATGAAAGGCATGATACATGGTAGTGACGTCTTTATGTTTGAAAGTAACCACGATGTAGATATGTTGCGCATGTGTCGATATCCATGGAAGACAAAGCAACGTATCCTCAGTGATATGGGGCATGTGTCTAACGAAGATGCAGGACACGCAATGACAGATGTAATCACAGGAAACACAAAGCGCATTTATTTATCGCACTTATCTCAAGATAATAATATGAAAGATTTAGCACGTATGAGTGTCGGTCAAGTATTGAATGAACATGACATTGATACACAAAAAGAAGTGTTATTATGTGATACGGATAAAGCACAAGCAACACCTATTTATACACTATAGTTTCAAATGCTATTTTAATGAGCAGGATAATAAAGTCTTAACATGACAGACTTAATCCTGCTCATTTTATTTGTTATTAATTAAGTAGAAGGGCAGTCTAAGAAATGAATAATTGAAACGCTGTCAGTTAACACATAATATATGTGTATAACTATGTAAGACGGTAAGCAAGTTATCCCCAAATTCACGCAAAGTTATCCAGTGTTGTGAACAATACACACAAAAATATACACATTATTCACAGAGTTATCCACATAATCACAAGTTATTAACGCTTTTTTCCAAATAAATCACAAAAATAAGGCTTATTTTTATTCATTATTGGTATAATAAGAGGGTATAGTGTTGATAAGTGTATAACTTGTGGATAACTAGAATAAGTTACTTCATCACGGAGGTTTAATATGAAAATCACAATACTTGCAGTAGGAAAATTAAAAGAAAAATACTGGAAACAGGCTATTGCAGAATATGAAAAACGCCTGAGTGCCTATAGTAAAATAGAACTGATAGAAGTACCAGACGAAAAAGCACCAGAAAATATGAGCGACAAAGAAATAGAACAAGTAAAAGCCAAAGAAGGCCAACGTCTCCTAGCTAAAATTAAGCCTCAAGCAACAGTCATTACATTAGAAATTGCAGGGAAAATGCTGTCATCAGAAGGCTTAGCACAAGAATTACAACAACGTATGACCCAAGGCCAAAGCGACTTCACCTTTGTTATTGGCGGATCAAACGGATTACATAAAGACGTCTTAACACGTAGCAACTACGCACTCTCATTCAGCAAAATGACCTTCCCACACCAAATGATGCGCGTGATTTTAATCGAGCAAGTCTACCGCACATTTAAAATTATGCGAGGCGAAGCATATCATAAATGATGCGGTTTTTGAACATAAGTACTTAAGATAAAACAATAAAGCGATATGTCTAATACCCTTATTAGACATATCGCTTTATTAATGTATTTATAGCTGAAAGTTAACTATTGCTAGTATTTCAGTATTAGTGTTCTTGTTTTCTTTTCCACTAATTTGATAATTATGCTTTTTGGAGTTAATAGACACATCGCCATATTTATTTAGAATACTAAGTATTTCATTTAAATTGGGTTTAATATTGTTATTCAAACTTATAATTGCGTATTTATAAGAATATGAAGCCTCTTTTATAATTTGTTCAAATTTATCAGGAAATGTTTTACTATCAGTTAAATCTGTGTAGCTAATTTCTTTAGAAAATAGTTGATCAAAAGAGCCATAAAATTCGCTATATTTGTTCATGGTGCCAGGGTATGGAGGATCTATATAAAGAATGTCCGCTGTGTTTT
Organism: Staphylococcus sp. HMSC063A07; assembly: GCF_001836955.1. Lineage (NCBI taxonomy): Bacteria > Bacillati > Bacillota > Bacilli > Caryophanales > Staphylococcaceae > Staphylococcus > Staphylococcus sp. HMSC063A07. The sequence continues at coordinate 27,074 of NZ_KV830914.1, read as the reverse complement.
TGAAAGTTTTAATCGCGTCCATAGCATCAAGTTGAGTTGCGATATTGTCTTTTCCATTATCAAATATTGATTGATTATAATTTTCTAAGTCACTGAGCATAAGTTCAGTAAAAGTGAGGTTATGGTAAGCTCTTCGTCTCCCATATTTTTGGTAGGAATACTCTTCATCCCTTAATTTTATGATATTCTTCCATGTTATATTCATTCTAGAATAAGGAAGTTTTCTAATCATAGCTCTTCTTAATAATGCTAAAAACACATACTTTTCATAGTTCTTTAGTTTATAGCTATAATTAATAAGTTGTGACAATTCTTCAGTTTCATATTTATAATACAATTTTTCTGATAGCCAATTAAATTCTTCTGTAATAGGTTGCTGCATTGCTTCCATTAAATGATAAGGTTCTAAAAAAGTATTATTATTTTCTATTATAGCTTTTGAAATTACAAACGATGCAAACAATACATCATTTGAAATTACTCTATAATCGTGTTTCTTCAATTCATAAGAAACAGAAGTGCCGCCAGAAAATAAATCGAGTACTGTGTAACTATTATCTAATGGCAAACTGTCTTTTATCCATGATGCTAGTTTTTGTTTATTGCCAATGTAATTTACTTTGGGAAATTTAGTTGTCAAGATTATACTCCTTTTCTAAGAATTTTTTTGTTTGAATGGCTAATAATTCGGATAGTTTAGGAGGAACAGCATTGCCAATTTGTTGCTGAACATTAATACTGGATCCTATAAAAATAAAATCATCGGGAAAAGTTTGTATCCTTGCTAATTCTCTGCTTGTGAGAGCCCTATTTTGAGAATAATGAAATACTTTTCTCATATCACCTGTTATAGTTATTGAAGGTTTAGAACTATCATATTTTATATACTTTCGGATATCGCCTGTTTTAGGGCGAATATTTTCTGGTATTTGTTCTCTGTTTCCTCCATCAGTAATATATTTCATTTTGTTTAGCATGCTGTCCCTGTGATTCATAGCATTATGATTCGGGATGTTTGAGCTTTCTCCACTTTGTAAGGGTTTTAAATCATCTATTGCCTCTTTGATTGTCATAATATTGTTATGAGTTTTTGGATATTCAAATTCATTTTTTTTACTGCCTACTATAATAACTCTTTGTCTTTTTTGTGGTATACCATAATCAGCAGTTTGTAATATCTTATATTGAACTAAATATCCTAACTCTTTAATAGCTGCCTCTATTTCTTTAATTGTTTTTCCTTTATTATGGCTAACTAATCTTGCAACATTTTCAATTATAAAAATTTTAGGTTGCAAAGTTTCTACGAACCGTAAATACTCCCTAAATAGTTGATTTCTAGGGTCGTCAATAAAAGTTCTACCAAATTTACCTGCTAAACTAAAACCTTGGCATGGTGGACCTCCAACTATTACATCTATTTTTTTATTATCCACTAAATTTAAAATATCACTATTTGTAATATTAGCTATGTCGTCAACGATTAATTTGTGGGTTGGAAAATTATATTTATAAGTTTCAGCAATTTTTGAGTCGTATTCAATTGAAAAAATTTGTTCAAAACCTATATTTTCAAAACCTTTAGTCATCCCGCCAGCGCCCGAAAATAAATCTATAAAGTTAAACATTTAATCACCTTTTCCATTTCTATTTTTAATGATATCATAAAGCTAATTAAAATCACTAGAGCTGCGTCGATTAAAACTAACTTATAATTCATATTATAATTTCTAAATTAAGTAAAGAAGGTTGTATAGTATGTTAAATAACTCAAAAAAGAAAGTAATTGAGAATCAAAATTATGAAGATTATTGGAGACTAACACTAGGTACCTCAGCATTTTTTGACAATCAATTTATTAGAACATTACATATAATAGTAAAGCATATAGATGATTATAAGCTATATGATAAAACAGATGAAGAACTAATTAAAAACTTGAATGTAAAAAGAAAACGAGTAAAAGAAGAAGTTGTTAGGTATCAAGAATTAATACAAAAAATAAAAAAAGTTTACCCAAATGATGATAAAACTGGAGCATCTACTAGGAAACAAATAAATCAATATATAAAATTGGGGTTTGTTGAGCCATATTTAAGAGGATACAATAAAGGTGCTAAAGAGATGATAAAGCCAAATCGTTCGATTGAAGAACTAAAAAGAATTTTTTCAGATACTGTTTATGAACATGCGACTTTTAATTCTTCAGTTACTAACGATGATAAAAATAGTAATCAAGTGAAATTTATAGTTAAAACGCTACTAAATAGAGAAAGAAAAGTCCTAGATATAAACGAGTTAATTGGTATTATGCAATTGGACATAAAAGACCAAGAATATGCGCGAGAAAAAGAGATATTAGTTAATACAAATTGGGCTGATAATATACAATTTGCAGAAAGAAAATATAATCAAATAAGCTATATTTTGAGAGTATTAAAGCAATTACAACTATTTGAAACTAGTAATACTAGTAAGCATAACATTAGTAAATTTCATATTTCATTAACAGAGCATGCGAAAGAGTATTTACCAAAAGAAAACGAGCAGAAGAGGGACTACTATAGATTTGCACTAATGAAAAAAGCTGTTTACGAAGAGAGTATTAGGATTTATGATAAAAAAATATGTTGGTTTACCAAGGAACAATCAGAAGGTTTAGTCGTATCACACATTTATGCTTCAAATCTAGCTTTAAAAAATTGGGATATCGACGAAGCTTATGATCCAAGTAACGCTTTATTACTTAAGCCGGGAGATGTTGATCAATATTTTGACAAATATAAAATGACCTTTGATGAGTATGGTAACGCAATACTATCTAAGGTTGTTCGTGAAGATTTTATTGATACTATTAAAAAAAATAATTATAAAATAGATAAAGATATTTTAAACCAAAAGCGGAAAAATTATTTAAGTATACACAATAAAATATTTAATGAAAAAAACAAAATTATTAATGAATTTTAGCAACCTCTATATTCCTGTGTTAAGAAATAACTTTATTGCTAAATGATAATTTTTTTATTGATATTATTTATAAGTATTTGGATAAATGAATAATGTTGAACATGTCATAAAATGAATCTAAACCTTAGGTAAAATGTTACCTAAGGTTTGTTTTTATATTATATAATTTTTATGCTAATTCAATTTTAGTTTCATGGTCCATAGATGTTTTAGGTCCATTCCATATTTGAACTGTTCCATCATCTTTAACTACGATGGTATTAGCTCCAGTACCTGATTTATTATTTGCATTAATCGTCTATTCTGACCCATTGTACTCCAGTTCTTGGAATTTTAATAAGTCTGCATCTCTTACTTCATTTACACCTGCAATAGCATAATCAAAAACATTATCTCTAGTTACTTGTTGTTCACCACTTGCATTTTCTTCTGTTGAATTAATTTCTTGTGTTTGCGTTTCATCTGCATTTACTTGTTCTTGATAATTATAAGAATCTTCATTATTAGAAGATTCATCGTTTTTTATCATCTAATTGAGATTGTAAATTTTCCTGTTTTAATTTCGGCTCTTTGTATTTTGCATAACCAAATATTCCTGCTGATGTCAATACAACTAACACTGCTAATACAGATAATACTGATATTAATTTTTCATTCTTTATCCTTCTATATTGGTTAAGATTTCAAAATCCATTTGTGGCGTGCTTTCGGATTAAGGGGGTGCATGATTTCATTGGTTGCTGGGTTCATGAGTTGTTTCACTTTCTTCTTATGTTGTTTCAACATTTCTAATACTTCATTAACACGTGCTTCAACAACGGGCTTTTTAGCGTAAGCACCCCATGCTAATATCACTTCATCTGATTCTTTCACTGCTTTCATAATTTGAATATTTGTATGATTATCATAAGCATTTTCTTCTAAATGTTTGAGATTGATAGGTGTTGTAATATTAGAGTATAGATTCACAAAATAGATGGACCCAAATGCATCCATTTCTGAAACTTTGTTCATAATGAGTTGGGTTGTTAGGTCAATATTGATAATGCCATCATAGTGCGGATACATCGTGATGATTGTAAGTGTTTGTTTTTCACTGTCCCATGTTTTCTTAAGTAGATAACGATGTTGTTGGTCATCACTGAATATGGCTTCAGTTTCTAATGTATTTTTTATTGTTTTCATGTAATATTCACTCCTCTAGTATTCTTCTGGTAGTAACATGACATAATAAGAAAGGCCTACATCATCTTCACGGATAATGTAGACCTTATTGATATTGATAGGTTGATTGATATTTGCCTTTTGAGTTTTCACATATGCTGGTCGTTCTTGTTTGTGTTTGATATATAATTGATTGCGATGTTTATTGAACTGGAATATATGAAAATAATCTACTGAAGTATTATCTTTGGTTTGTTCTTGTTCTCGCTCAGATACGAGTTGCCATAATTGGTGTTGTAAGATATTAGGTAAGTTGTTGGCGATACCCCGGGTGATATATCTATTCATAAGAGACTTCCTTTCGTTCTGACTCTTTCATCCAAATGATGATTTCACTTAGTATTGTAATGACTAATTGTGTAATTTTGATGTATTTATGCATATTATTCTCCTCCTGTTAGTAAGTATCGTTGATCCAAAAGAGGCATGATAGTGTTGTGTAGGTATAAGAAATCCATATCGTGATTTTCGTCGATATAACCGATGGCTATGAGTTGTTTCTGATAGTAGAGAATGAAAGGATAGATATTACTTTCGTGAAGTGTGTCAGAGTAGTAGGTATTAGTCTGAAGTATTTTATTACTGAGTGGGCCAAGTCTTACATATTGATTGGGTAAGATATCATCAGCGATTTCCTCGATAGATTCACATTCCCACTTTTCATCTTTTGGCAGTTTGAATAAGTTGGTTATATAGTGCTTGAGTTGTTGTTCTAGTGTCATTATTATGACCTCCTAATGTATTTGATGGATGTATGCATGTGATACATCTTATTGATAATATAAGTTTGAAATACCATTTGTTTCGCCTAGAAATCCCACTGAAATACAGAAAAGATCCCAATCGAAAGTCGTCACAATTGTTGATATGACAAGGAAATCCCGTTATCCCGCTCATTTCTCGGGAAATATAGCTATATATTTATATATCATTTGGATTAATAGGTGTGGTTATGATTTACTTTTTTCTTTTTATATTATTTATTTATAAATAATAATGGGATTTTGGGATTACGCTTGCGTAATCCTTCTCTTACATGAAGTTAGCCAATCCCGTTACTATCCCACTTATATTTTGTTTTGGGATGTTCTTTCGTCATATCAATATAAGCTTCACATTGAGATATGACTGGTTAGCGTGTTGAAAAGATTCGTTAGATGGGTGTTATTGAATGACGAAAGGACAGTACATAGATATTAAATTTGAAAGTAGAGTGTTTGAGGCAAAAATAAAGACGAAGTGCTGAGGAGCACTTCGTCTAGATTATTATTATTGAAAAGTTGTTTAATAATCTCATTATTGAGCTTGAGTGTGACAAAGAATTGCTTTTTATGATTCTCATCTTTACGAATGTCAATACGGTCAATAACCGTTAGGTACAAAGCTTTGAGCTGTGATTTATCCATGGATTCTATATTTTGAAATATTCGTTGTAATAAAGCAGCGATTTGTTTCGTATCGTAAGATGGTTTTTCTTGGTTTTGTTGCTGCTTGAGTTGATTAATTTGGTTTGTGATATCATTCAGTTGTGTTTCATATTGATGAATGGTTGGTTTGAGTGCAGATGTTAAGTCTGGATTGTCTTCGATGGTTTGAATTAGATTTTTTAGTTTAGTGTTTATTTCATCAAATTGTTGTTGCTTATATGCGATATCATGGTTAAGTGCAGCCATATCAATTTGACTATCTTGATTAACACGTTCGACAACTTGTTTGAGAACTTTATCACTTTTGACAATTTCGAGTATTTGATCCATAACGTATTTCTCAATCACATCAGCTCTAACGCTATTCGCAGAACATACTTTTGAGCCTTTGTTTCGGAAGTTACTGCAAGAATAATAGCGTATTCGCTTCTTGGTACCATCTTTGAGTGTATTAGTGGTATTACTTGCCGCCATAGGTGCGCCGCATTGTGGGCAGTGAATAATACCTGTTAATAGATTGGTTCCTTTTCCATGAACTTGAGGTTTTTGACTGACCTGTTTTTTGCGTGATTGGACTTTATCCCATAATTCTTGACTAATAATAGGAGGGTGTTTACCATCAGTTATAATAGGTTTATCATTCAGTCCTTTACGACGCTTTTCATTCCAATCTTTGTACTTCGCAAATTGAATTTTACCAATGTAGAATGGATTGACTAAGATATAGGTTATTGAATTGATGCTAAAAGGATTATCTTTTTTAGTAACATATCCTTTGTGATTGAGGGCATTGGCAATTTTACGATAGCCATGCCCTTTAGCGTATGATTCAAAGATATACTTCACAATATTGGCTTCATGTTGGTTTATCATGAGTTCATGTTTATTGTCTGGAATTTTCTCATAGCCAAGTGGAATATTGCCTTGATAATAGCCTTCTTGTGCACGTCTGGTTTGTCCCATGAATACATTTTCGACAATGTTATTGCGTTCGAATTCAGAGAAGCTCGCAAGTATTTGTAACATCAGTTTACCCGAAGAAGTGTTGACTTCCATACGTTCAGATAAGCTGAAGAATTCGACATTTTGTTTATGTAAATCTTCGACAATTTTGAGTAAGTCTGATGTATTACGTGCGAGCCGGTTTGTTTTATATACCATGACACAATCGATGAGACCTTCATTCGCATCCTTCAACATACGTTGGAGCTCAGGGCGGTTCATAGATTTTCCTGAGATACCACGATCAGCATAAATATCTGTGACTTCAAAATGATGAAATTGACAGTATTCTTTAATCTGATTGATTTGTCCATCGATACTATAGCCTTCAGTACTTTGGATTTCCGTTGATACACGAACATAGATACCGACACGTTTTTGTTTGAGTTGTTGCATAGCTGATTTATCCTTTCTTGTTTAGCCAGTTGATGATTGTATCGTTTGATTAACGATGTTTAGTGGCTCATTTTTTATATAGATTCCGCTTAGTTCTTTATTTTTAGTAATATGAATGACATCAATATAGGGATACAACATGTTTAACGTGAAACTTTTCTGTATAACCTTTTGTAGTGATGTTTGTAACTGAGTATCACTTATTGAGGATATGGTTTTGCGATTTTGAAGCACTGATTGAGACTGATTCCTAAATGTTTCAGCATCAATCATACCTTTGGCAAGTTTATCTATCAGTTGTTCTTGCGTGAGTATATGTTTAGCTTCTATGTCCCTTTGTCTTTTGAGTCGTTGTTGAATTGTATGGTTGATTTTTGAATAGAGCTGTTGGTTCTGAAAGAAGTCCTGACAAGTCTCTAAGACACTTGTTTCTAATACTTGCGCATTGATTCCTTTGAATGCACAGACAAAACGTGATGCATTCATATTTTGAGGACAGACATAATAACGTAACGTATGGTGCTTTTTTCTAATCGTCATATTAGTCAGTGTTGAATTACAATATGGACATTTGATTTTCTTCTGAAGTTGATTATCTGATGGAGTCCGTTTTGTATGTTTTTGTGACCGTATTTCTTGAGCTTGTTCGTATATATTGGTCGAAACAATAGATGGGAACATGTTGTCATATTGTCCATATTGATTGATAACGCGACCACAATAATTAGGATTCGTGATAATAGCGCGTACTTGGTAGGGTTTACGATTAATACATTTATCATCTTTTTCTAGGTATTGCGCAATTTTCTTATAACCATAGCCTTGTAGGTAGTAATGGAATATTGCCTTTACCGTTGGAGCTTCATCTTGATTAATTGTGAATGTACCATTGCGATAGGTATAACCAAATGGTGCATGTGTCGTGATGAGTTTGCCTTGTCTAGCTTTTTCTTTAAGACCATTTTTAACTTGTTCGCCTATATTATCAGATTCTAGTTCGGCCAAGCTGATGAAAATATTGAGTTTGAGCCGATCGAATGCTTTATCCATATCAAAATAGCCATCATGAACGCTTAAGATATGGACATGGTATTTTTGACACAATTTCATGAGTTTTAATGCATTTTTTAGATTACGATGAAGTCGATTCAGACGATAGCAACATAGTACGTCACATTGTTCCTGTTGAATCAGTTCAGTAATTTGTTGATAACCATTCCGCTTATCAGTACGTCCTGATTGTTTATCGTTATAAAAAGTAATATGTGGAATATTATGTTTTTCGGCTAATGCCTTGATGGTTTGTTTTTGTGCTGCTAAGGATTGTTGCATTGTAGTGCTCTGTCGTAAGTAACCAATTGCTTGTTTCATCCTGTTTCCTCCTTCCACAGTGATAATATATATTTATGAACGAATTTATAGATGAGCCCAACACTAGTGAGGTGTTGGGCGTTATTATTAGTCATCAGAGTGATTGATTTCTTCAATCACTAAATCAGCGAGTAAAGTGATTAATTCGTCCATATGGTTCAACCTCCAAATATTAAATTATATTGAATTGATAACATGTTGCATTGTTATTCGTTCTAACCGTGTACTTGGGACAAAATGTTCAGTTATCTCTTTTTCATTTATGAATTCAGGGTACAAGTGATAAAATTTTAGTAGCTTCTGTTCCGTTTCAGTTAATACATATTGTTGCATATGGTAGTATCTGTCGATATAATTAACGACAATAGGTTTTTGATGATCATCGACTTCTACTGAATCAATTGTGTAATTTAATAAGTTGACGTTTATTTTCATTTTTATGCCTCCGATTAATTTAATGAGCTACAACGCATAGAGCGTTGTAGCGGTATAATATTCAAATTTATAGGTCTAAATCATCATTTGCTTCTTTTTCTTTCGCTTGTTTCATAAAGTTATTAAGCAAATCTGGATTTGTATTACCATCAAATTGCGGTGGTGTAAAAGTTTCAGTATTAGAGCTTAAGCCGAAAATAGGGGCAAGCTCTTTATCCAATTTAAGATGATAGAATACAATCGATTTTGTTTTACCTTGAGCATCTTTGACACTACGTTTGGTCGTTTTACGGTTGCGATCCGATTGCATATAACCTTTATCTCGAAGGGCATCGATGACAGTATTAACATCTTGGAATTGATGTTCTTCCAACATGTTTTTAAAAACATTTTTCAGCATTTTAACTTGTATGTGGTCTTCTTTGAGTTCAATAAGTCCATAATTCTCAATCATTCTTGATAGCTTGGCATCCTCAGAGAATTTCCCCCGGTTTTGCGCTACAAACTGAACAATAACCTCGATAGATTTCGCTTGTAGTGAGCGTTCTGAAACTGACTCCAAGTGATAACTAACCAAGTATTCTCTTACTACATCTATATCAATAGGTACTGCAATAACACGTTCGAATATCCGAGCAGATGTCGCAATCACTGCATAGCGTTTGAACATACGAATACCAGTATTACTCGTTTCATTTTTTAGTTGGTTTTTGAACCAATCATGTTCCGCATGAAACCATTTAATTACTTCGTCTTCACGTTTTAAAAGATATTCAGCTACTAATGGCATTATATGGCCATAATTGACCGATGTAGCCCTTTTAATTGCATCAGCATTGTCAGCACTTGTTGTAAAGGCTTCAGATATTTCAATCGTACGGACGTTCAAACCATCATTACGTGCACTATCATTTAAAATACTGTGTTCTGCGGTACTTATCACTGTGGTGCCCCAATTTTTGAGTGCTTTGACATTACCATCAATATTAGAGCGTTGTCGGCCTTGTCCCTCTGCCAAACTGTACAACAATCCAGTAGTGTCTTTGAAGGTTGCAGCTGACAATTCATCTAATACGATAGGCACACCAAAGTTACTACTTAAATATCCTTCAAGCGCGTTTCTAGTACCATTCCATGATCTAAACAGGGTATTACTACCTTTAGTAGGGTTGCCGGCTATTGAAACAGCTAAAGCAGCTGCAGTCGATTTACCTGTGCTTGAATTTCCCATAAATGAGAATATGGTTCCCGCAAACTCGACCTCATGTCTTGTTTTTAGGAACGCAGTAACTAATGAAGAAGCAGCAAATACTACTGCAAGTTCTAGTAGTAAGTTCCCTTTAACTTGTTTTAAGTACATCTCCCACCAGCCTTTGAAAGTACCTTTTGGTTGTAAATCATAGTGTGTTTCACAAATGATTTCATTAGCTTGAGATTGCTCTATTTCTTTTGAAAAGTATGGTTTATCCAATGAAATGACCATACCTTCATCATCAGACTGTAATACACCTACGCCGGTATATAATTTAGATAATGGAAGTGACTGGCGCATCGATTGTAACGCATAGCTTAATGATTTAATGTACCGTTCATTGATGTTGAAGCCGTACTTAATCAATCCAGGTAGCTTGAAAGATGTTAAGATATCTGATGCTTCAATACGTTCAATATTTTTTCCATCTGTAATAATTAACTTCTCAACCCCTGTAGATGGGTCGAGAAATTTATTTTCAATAATGATGGGACTAGACAATTGAATGATTTTTTCTACATCATTGTTACTTTTAGGTGGAATCACTTCATAAAAGCCATTTGAATTTAAAAAATATGGATATTGCTTGAATATGTTGTTAGTCATTAGTTGTTACCACCTTTCCAGTTACTTTTGTGACGCATTGGATTAGGACCAGTTTTTTTATACAACAAACTACCATTCTTTTTACCTAAAATCTTAAATGGAAGTCCTGGCGTATGCTTAATCCAGTAAGCAAAACGACGTCCAACTTCACGTTGGTCGTTAGTGCTACAGACCATACCAGATTTCTCTCTTAGCTCACTATAAGTGAATGTACTTCCCACCGATTGCTTGAATGCCATAGCATACATACAATTATTAATTTTATTTTGTTGCTCAGTTTTCTTATTCATCTAAAACTACCTCCAATTTTTATTTGAAAATCAAAGGTGCGCACAATTAATTTTCTAAATATAGTATCGCATGAGTTATAATGATTAAGGATTAGAATAAAAAGGTGACTTTTTATTACTTTAAAGTGTTAGGGTGATTTTATGAAGGAATGGGTGGAGAATTTATTTAATGATTTAAAGGATGTCATTGAACTTGAAGTTGCATTACACCTAATGATTAGGAAGAGAGAAATTGATTCATTAGATATTTATCCAAGTATTACTGAATTTTTTGATTATTTAATATTTGATGCAGAAATAGCAATTCAAGATAAAGAAACGCTACATAGACATTACAAAACAGCGAATATCCATAATATATTACGTGTGAAATTGAAGCCTAAAGATAATTGGGAAGAAGAAAAAATACTAAATCCAAGTTCATTACAAACTATTTTTGCTATAAAATTAAAGGATAAAAACTTAACAAATGGATTTTTGATTGAAAAACTAGACATTGAAAAATTGAATACGACTTATAAAAGAATTAATGCCAAAAATGAACAATTAATTGAAAAAATAAATAAAAATTCCAAACAAATGAAATTAGAAAATAAATTAATTCCTTACAATGATTTATTGGATTTATATAAATATTTTATGGATGAAATAGATTACTATGATTCTGATTTTGATTGTTTACGTTCGTTACTTTATTTAGAACTTGATTTTTCATTTGTACTTTATAATGAATTATTGCGACTTACTCACGAATTGAAAAAATTGGTGAAAAATATTAATAATCAGAAGTTGGAAACATTATTAGGAGAAGTAGCTATGGAATTATCGAATGTTGAATTTCCATGGATTAGATTAAAAATATTGAGAGCAAGTATTGATAATATAAGTAAGTATAAAGATATTGAGTTATTTGTATTAGATATTAATTACGTAATACGTACGACCATGGATGAAATAGAAAAGTGGGTAAATGAAGCTATTTTAGAAGAAGAGATTACTGAATGTGTATTAGAGGATGAAAATCGAATACCTTATTTAGACTCTATACATGAAAATAGATATAGAAAAGACTCGCTTTTTTCATATTATAATTTATTAAGAAGTGAGCTAAAGTTAAGGTGGTTGAAAGGTCGCGATTTTAATGATCAAGATAGAAATAGGTTTAATAGATCAATTAAAAACCAGCCTATTATTTTATGGGGGTACAATTTATAGAAACATTATAGACAAATAAGGAGAGTACTAATTATGTCAAAAAAACACGAGAAAAAGTTCAAGAATATCGGTGAAGGGTCAGAATTTGATGATTTTTTATACAATTTTTTACATAAGATTGGCTCAGGGTCTAAAAGTAAAATATATCCAGAATTTATGAATAAGTTCATTTCTGACAAAATAAATTTGCTATTTCAGAAAAATTTACACAATTTAAATGAACGTGAAAGCTTAGAAAATCGGATGTCTAATTTAATTGTACCTAAAGGAGAAAGTATTAATATACCTTGTATATGGGCGATCGAATTATATCCGCCTTCAGAACTTGCTATATTAAAAGATATATTTAATCAAAAAGGATGGGATAAGATCAATAAATCTTTTAATCAAAAAAGTCACAATGATGTGTTAAAAAGTTTTAGGGCAACGCAAAATTTTGGTTGGTGGAAACTAGCGACATTTCAAGCTCAAAACTCAAAATATATAATTCCTAATTCAATAAAGACTAATATTCCTACAAAATTTGATCATATTGATTTACATGCTATCCAAGTTGGTTCTGGTTTAACAGCTATTATCGGAAAGTTTTCATTAAATGAATCATTTTCTAATGAACTTACAGAAGATTGGCATAAGCAATATGAACCTCAAATGCTAAAAATCAATAATACGATAAAACCATTGAATAGAAAAGAAGTGGCTACAAGTCAAATCAAAGCAAAGAAAAATAGTGCATATAGTTCAGTAAGAAGATGGATGAAAAATAATCTGCCAGGATTTTTTTCTACTAATAATCAAAATCAACCTCTTTTTGATTTGAATTTGTTTGAAATTTTAAGTTCAAAAAGTTATTACAAATATACTGATGCTTATTATGCTATAGGATTGGGTAGACCCTTAATACAAATAACTACACCTGAACTTCCAAATATATATTTAACAGAAATAGAATCTTCTATTTATCAATCTGAAGATATAGCGCCTTTATGGACTTTATGGGGCAATCGTAAAAAGATATTTGAATCATTAAATTCTGATAAGGAATTATTTATTCAATTAGATAATGAACAGTCTTTATCTAATTATATAGATATGATAGCTAAGTACAATCTGCTACTTTTAGCAATAACAAGTTTTTTAACTTCATTGGAAAAAATTCACTCTGAAGCGCGTGATCAAGCAATTAAAGATTATAATAAGTTTAATGTAGAATCATTAAAGAAGTTGCGAAGTAACTTTTTTACAATTAGTTTGAATTTGTCTTCACTTCAAAATGATTTAATCAGCTATTGGGATTTTATTAATAACTACAATGAAATATTACACTTCGACTTGGAATTTGTAAAACGTGATTCATTCATGGATATGACCTCTAACCAGGACCGAGTTGAAGATTTTAACAAAATGTTAGAAAAGAGACATAAAAAAACTATACAGAAACTAATAGATGCTGATGAAAATTACCGCAATATTATAAATAGTATAACATCCCTTTCTGTTTCAGAGGACAATTCAAAAATTGGAAGAATGGCTATATATGTATCAATAAGTTCTCTTATTGTTGCAGGTATCACACTTTTATTTTCAGATATTGGTTCTAAAAGTATTGTTCAACGTATAATCTCTTACATATTATCTTTGATGTAAATATTAAACAATTGACATATTTTTATTGAATAGTAATAGCTGCCCCTAATTTTCATATGTTTAATGCAAATGAATAAGGAAATAACCTCGTACTATAAAGTTATATTAGTTAAAAAGTATTAGGATTGAATTTGTGATTACTAATAAGAAATGGAGTAATTGATATGAAATCAATTAAATTAATAAAGTATAAGGGTATTCTATATACCAGTAAAAGAATAAAGAATTCAGATCAATTAAAAACATCTAACTCTTACTTAGATAATAGTAATAGACTAAAAAAGAAGCTAGATAATAACTATTTGGATGCCATTAGTAGATTAAAATTACCCAAGATTGACATAGTTAATATTAAACCGCATTTAACAAATATTGAGAATATAGTGAAAAACGTTCAAAAACATGTACCAAAAATAAATAATTTAATGGCAGATAATATAATTAAAGTAAATAGAGCTTTAAATGATAGCTTTAAAGTTCACATGAATTTGATCAATAATATAACGACCAATATCGATTTTAGTAAGTTACAAAAAATAATTAATTTATTAGAAGAAAGTTTAATTCAATTCATAAAGTACAGCGAGAAATACAGGCTGAGTATGAGGCTAGAATATTTTTCTGATTACTATGATATTTATCTTGAAAAAGACAAGATCACTGATGAAGATATTTATGTAACTTTTAAATCTCATTACCCAACCATAAAAAATAATCTCATTGAAAATGATTTTTATTACCCAAAGAAGTCTTATATCCAGAGGGTTATAGATAACTTTGAAAATAAGCGGTATACAGAAACTACTATGCTTGCATTAGCGTCTATTGATTATTTAACTATATATAGTGCGTATCAGGAAGAAAGAGAAGCCAATTATAAAAGTATAAATATGATTTTGAATAAAAATATACTCGATAATGAGGAAGAAATCGAACAAGTTATCACTCAATATACTGTTAAGCTGATAAAGGAATATTATGGTATAAATAACGATATAGATGATCCAGAATACATAAATAGAAATAGATTAATGCATGGTATTATGGATATTGAATCAATTAAGAAGATTGATTGTATAAAACTTTTATATCTAATAGATGTATTGTCAACTATTAAAGTTGAGTTAGTGAAAGATTAAGAGTATTAAAAGTCATTTAATATTATAAGCATTTATGTACAAAAACCGCATCACTAACCGATAAGCAGAAGCGTATCATAAATAAAACTAAAAAATAGGTTGTAAAAAATATAATATGAGGTGAATTAATGGAAAATAATATATGGACAGCATTGATAACTGGAGTAGTTTTATATGGCTCTAAAGAATGGATAAGGTTATACGTTGATACCAGAATTGCTAATACAAAGTTAAATTTAGAAACACTTTATCCAATTTATACAGAATGTTTTATTTCAGTTAAGAAAATGATAGGAGCGTACAGAACTCCATTTACACAAGAAGGAACTTTTGAAAGAGTTAATCAAGATTTATTAAAAGATTTAAATCAAGAATATCAAGATCTTTATTTGCAAAATATAAATTATAGAAAACTTTTAAGTCTAAAACAACATGTCAGACTGATGGAAGAGTTAAAACATGATTTTAATAATATTTTTAGCACTAACCAGGTATTTTTTGATTATGATTTTGTAGCCAAAACTATAGAATGTGTCCATGAATATGAAAGCGATTTAAGTTATTTGAATAATATGGTTGATTTTTGTGTGGATAATGAAGAAAACTTAAATTTTGAAAATATTTTCACTCATGAATATAAAAGAAAAGTGCTATATTATGAACGATATTTAGATTCATTTGAAGATCAATTTAGAAAACGATTTAAACTTGGTAGAGAAAGTAAAATAAGTATTATTAAAAGAAAGTGGAAACGCTTTTTAAATAAAATAAAAGGCAGATATTGAAAAACACTATAACTTCTTTGAGAAAAGTATGTGAAGGTGAAACCAAAGCTTAGCGTCCAGACAAATATATATAATATTAAATATACAAGTTAAGTAGCCTTAAATTATTAATATTCTGGTGTGTAAATTAGATTATAAATAGTAATATTGCACAAAAGGAGGTTTGCTATAATGACAAATAAAATCCATCCGTTAGAACATATTGAAACTGATAACATGAATGATTTGCATGATCAGCTCCCATTTAATTACTCTATACTAGAAAACTGGTTCTGTTGCAAAGTAAAAAAATATAGCTAACCACTAATTTATCATGTCAGTGTTTGCTTAACTTGCTAGCATGATGCTAATTTCTTGGCATGGCGAAAATCCGTAGATCTGAAGAGACCTGCGGCTCTTTTTATATAGAGCGTATATACATTCAATACCTTTTAAAGTATTCTTTGCTGTATTGATACTTTGATACCTTGTCTTTCTTACTTTAATATGACGGTGATCTTGCTCAATGAGGTTATTCAGATATTTCGATGTACAATGACAGTCAGGTTTAAGTTTAAAAGCTTTAATTACTTTAGCCATTGCTACCTTCGTTGAAGGTGCCTGATCTGTAATTACCTTTTGAGGTTTACCAAATTGTTTAATGAGACGTTTGATAAACGCATATACTGAATAATTATCTCGTTGCTTACGCAACCAAATATCTAATGTATGTCCCTCTGCATCAATGGCACGATATAAATAACTCCATTTTCCTTTTATTTTGATGTACGTCTCATCAATACGCCATTTGTAATAAGCTTTTTTATGCTTTTTCTTCCAAGTTTGATATAAAATTGGGGCATATTCTTGAACCCAACGGTAGACCGTTGAATGATGAACGTTTGCACCACGTTCCCTTAATATTTCAGATATATCACGATAACTCAATGCATATCTTAGGTAGTAGCCAACGGCTACAGTGATAACGTCCTTGTTAAATTGTTTATATCTGAAATAGTTCATACAGAAGACTCCTTTTTGTTAAAATTATACTATAAATTCAACTTTGCAACAGAACCTACTGGTAACTCTTGTCGTAGCCAAATGGCTGAAGGTTGGGGAAAGGAAATATTGGGTGAAGATTGGAATGTCTATTCTGCTGGTATAGAAACGCATGGTGTTAATCCTAAAGCAATAGAAGCTATGAAAGAAGTAGATATTGATATATCAAACCATACGTCAGACTTGATTGATAATGATATTTTAAAACAATCAGATTTGGTCGTAACATTATGTAGTGATGCAGACGATAATTGCCCTATATTACCACCTAATGTTAAAAAAGAACACTGGGGCTTTGATGATCCAGCAGGAAAAGAATGGCCAGTATTTCAACGTGTTAGAGATGAAATTGGAAAAAGAATACAAGAATTCAAAGAAACGCTCGTTTAATGTGAGCGTTTCTTTATATTTAAGTCATACATTTTATTAATAATGATTTCATTTCTATATCTTTGATATAATAGTATGCCATTTTCCCATCCTTGTAAAAATCCAGCACGTCTCTTTTATACAGAGCTCTCAAATGATGTGATGTTGAAGCTATACTCAAACCTAATGTTATAGATAAGTCACAAACACATAATTCTTTCTCTTTAATTAGAGCTAATATAATTTTCAGCTTATTCTCATCACTTATCTTTAATAATGTATTGATAAGCCGTTGAGTTTTTTCTTCTTTTAAAAATCTTAAAGCATAATTCACTTTTTCCTCATGAACACAAATGACGTCACAAATTTTATTGTTACTCATATTAAGTCACACCTTAATTTATAATATAAATCCTAATATTGTTTGTATGGTTTCATTTTCAATAATAATAAATAAGCCCAATGCTATGTAGATAACAGCCATAATCCAACGACTGAACTTCTCAACAATTTCACCCACACCAGGAATTCTAGCTAGTTTTTGTGCTGTGAATACTAAAAAGAAAATTAAAACTAAAAATACAATTAAGGTAGTCAGTAATTCAACAATATCCAATGTTACAAAATAAGGGACAAATAAACCAATATTATCTGCACCACAACTTGCAATTGTCACTAAAGAAACAGTCCCTACTAATTTGGACAAACCTTTTTCGTTTAATTCTTTTTTTGCTCTTTTTTCGCCTTCACAATCATCATAAATAGCAACTTTTATACCTAAGTAGATGGGGATCAAACCTAATAAACCTAATATCCATTTCTCTGGAACATAATTTAACACAAAAGCTAAAAATAAACTGACTAATATGAGGATAATCGATCCTAAATATTGACCTATATAAATATCCCTATATTCTTTTCTAGTCTTTGCTCTTGCAAAAAATATTAATAGTATTACTAATAAGTCTACTGCAGTAGCAATGTAAAGTATTGCCGCAGTTACAATAGTCTGAACCATAGAGCACCTCATTCAAATATATATTTGAATGAATTGTATCATATATTGTATACTTTATGAATAATTATTACGAATCGAAAAGCGAAACTTAACTGATTATAGGGATTGTATGTGCAAAACGAGTTATTTATATATTTATTGATAATAAGATTTAAAATAATTTTAGTTTGTCAGTTCCTTGCAATTTGTTTTTTAGCAATATCACTAACAAGGGGAAGCGTATCATAAGTGATGCGGTTTTTTAGCTAGTTTCTAGTAAGAGTTTATTGGGAATTATTACTAATTCACCAGTAGTTATGGCTTTCCATATCTCCTTTAGCAACGATTTTTGAAAACTAAAAATATATTTAATATTTTAACATCAAGTCATAACTTTCTTCATTTGATGTGAGATGATGCTAAAATACAAAGATTTAATAAATCAGTTAGTTTCACTTGATAATTTCAAAATTGCTCCTAAATGTTGTTGTGCTGTAGTAAATAAAGTAAATGTAATTAATTCAATAATTTCTTTATTTGTCATTACATCCTTCAGTAATTGAATTGTAGATTCAGGTACGTTTTCTTTTGTTTTTAAATAAACTTCAACAAAACCAGTACACAGTAATGATTTTTCATCTTGATATTCATTACTAGGACTACCTTTTGCTTTACAATATAGACATCCATTTTCTTGAGCAAGTATTCTTCTTAGTTCTTCTTTAAGTTCTTTACTTAGAGCACCATCATCACTTAAAAGATTAGCTAAATCATTCCAAGATTTTAGTATATTTTCATTGTGTCCTAATAACTGTTGAAAAGGTGTCTTACCAATATTACTATAATTTATTAACGCCATTTTATCATCTCCTTTAATTAATAATACACATGTTATAATAAATAATGAATACCAATTCAAAGGTAGATGTTGTTAAATTATTTAATAAATGAGGTAAAATAAGTGAATGACTTAATAAATGAAAAAATACTAAATATATTAGAAAAGAATAGTAGAATGACTATTAATGAAATAAGTAAACAGGTGAATTTATCTGCACCTGCTGTAAGAGAAAGAATAAATAAGATGGTAGATTTAGGCATAATAAAAAGTTACACAATTAATATTGATTATGAGAAGTTAGGATATGACGTTGAAATTTTGATTGAGATAACTATCAAGAATAATAGATACGTAGATTTTAAAAAATTTATATCGGAACAAGATAATGTGGATTTTTGTTATCGAGTATCTGGTGACGCTTGCTTTGTGTTCAAAGTTCGATTGGAAAACATGAGTTCAGTAGAATCATTCATAGATCTACTACAGCCATATGGACACACGAAAAGCCAGTTTATTTTTTCAAAAGTCATATAGCTGAAGAGAGTATGTGTAAATGTAATTAATAATTGTAATAAAGTAAATGCTTAATAGATACGTTTTTTTAGCACCTTTGTAAAGGGGTTTGGACGTATTAGAAAACATGAAGCTTATGAGAATTGCTCTTGTGTTTTTGTGAAGAGTATCATAAGTGATTTAGATTGTAAAACTAATAATTAATCATTATTTATAACTGTAGTTTAAATGATATTTTAATATTTTTGCCAATACTATTGTTAGATAATACATTTGAAAAAATAATAAAAGGTAACAAATTTGGAAGTTGTTTTGGCATGAGAAATCAATCATTGAAACAGAAGATATTTGAGTTGATTGACTTAAAAAATGTAGGTAGCTACTGGGATTATAAACAATATCACTCAACGGAACATAATCATAAATTGTTATATGCCATTATATGTTTATATTAATAATTATAAAGTAAAAGAGGATATAAATTGAAAGGGAATGGTTATAAGTTAGGTATAAAAGTTAAAAAAGGACATCTGCTTTTTATATAGGTAATTTAGCAAATGAAGAAAGTTATTATTATGAGGTAATTTTAGTAAATAATATAAAACTAATATCCATCAACTACTGCTATTACATCTTTATCAAATTTTTGATATCTAAAATAACTTATATAGCGCTCTTTTTTAATTATATTACGCATTTTACATTGTAATTGGCAAAAGATAAATTTTTGTTTGTAATATTCTTGAAATATTGTTACATTAATGTAATAATAAAACTGTAACACAATTAATGAGGAGGGTTTTTTATGAAAAAAGTTTCTAAAATTATTTTAGCTAGTAGTCTTGTTTTGGGCTTTTCCGTAACGCCCGAATTATTTAATGTAACTCAAGCACATGCGCAAGAATCTGTTAAACCTTATTATAATTATAGTGGTTATACAGCATATCAAAGTCGGTTTATACTGGATAAGAATTTTAAAAAATCTTTAAAATTCGACACTTTCAAGATGAATGGTTATAAGATTACTAAAAATTCATCAGTTAAAAATCATAAAAATTTATATGATCAAACATATTATTGGGTTTCTAATCATAAAGCTAATGGTGTTTTTTTCTCACTAGATGGCAAATCTGTTAGTAAAAAAGAATTAATTAATCATTACGGGGAACCAAAATATTATTCTTCATCAGCATGGGGAAAAGAATGTACTTATAAAATTGGGAACAAAGATGTAAGATTTTATGTTGATAAAAAGGGATATGTAATTAAATGTCAAATAATTAGTGAGTAGAATGATTTTTATGTTTAAGCATGGGATTAAGTAAATGGATGTTACTTAGTCTCATGTTTTATTATTTAGCGCGTTTTTAAACTTAACTTTTTTGTCTTGATGCTCAGTTTACAGCTTTTTTCTTATTAGTAGTATTAACCTTTATGATATTTTAAAAACTTATGCTTTCAATTTGTTTCTGAGTGATTTAAGTATTAAAGCATCGGTAAATCAATCGTTTTCAGCTTTATAATAAATGACAAGATGACGTTTAACAGCATCTAAATACTTATCACAAATACTACCAGCCCTGTGACTAGACCAAATTTGAATATAATTAGATAACGCTTTAATACTTTCAATAGAATTAAACAGAATATTTAGGTTTTAATTTTTTATTAAAATTTTATTTAGTTATAGTAATTTTTAAAAATAACTTTATTTCATTTGTTATAATCATTGCATCAAATGAAATGAGGTGTATAAATGATGTATTTGGATTGGCAACGTAAATGTATCATAACTACGATGGTCGTATTGAGCAGTTTATTATTAGTATTTTCATCAATTACATATGCTAGCGAACGCAATACTGAAGACAGCCTTAAAATTACAACACATAATGTTTATTTCTTGCCTACAGCAATATATCCTAATTGGGGGCAATCTCAGCGCGCTGATTTAATTTCAAAAGCGGATTATATCCAAGGTCAAGACGTTGTAATTTTAAATGAATTATTTGATCACAAGGCATCAAATCGACTTTTAACAAATTTAAAATCACAATATCCTTATCAAACACCAATTGTTGGTCAAGGTACAGAAGGTTGGCAAAAGACATCTGGATCTTATAGAAAATTGAAAAAAGTGAGCGGTGGTGTTGGTATCGTGAGTAAATGGCCAATCGTACAACAAGAACAACATATTTACAAAAATGGTTGTGGCGCTGACAGTGTAGGCAATAAAGGCTTTGCATACATTAAAATTAATAAAAACGGCAAATATCAACATATTATTGGAACGCACCTTCAAGCAGAAGATCCAGTATGTATGAAAGGGAAAGATCAAACGATTAGACAGAGTCAAATGGAAGAAATCAAACAATTTATCAAAGATAAAAATATTCCAAAAGATGAACCCGTATATATTGGCGGTGATTTAAATGTCATTAAAGGTTCAGCGGAATATCAGAAAATGTCTGATAACTTGAATGTTTCAATGCCTAAACAATACGAGGGCAACGCGTATAGTTGGGATACACAAACTAACGGCATTGCGAATTATAATTATCCTAAATTAGAGCCGCAACATTTAGATTATATTTTACTAGATCGAGACCATGCACAACCAAGTTCATGGCATAATCATACACATAAAGTGAAATCACCAGAATGGTCTGTAAAATCTTGGGGTAAGACTTACCGATACAATGACTATTCAGACCATTATCCAGTTTCTGCATATGCAGCGAATTAACATTTTTATATTTGTATTAAATTGTTAAATTTTAATACTTAAAATGGGAGCTATACGGAGATTAAAGTTCAAAATGGATTTCTCATATAGCTCCCTGTTTTTTTACTTTTAGGCTAAATCATATAAAGATAACAATCGTGATACGTGTAAAGGTATTTTTTCTTGTTCTTGTGTGTTATCACTGCTGTTTAGATAGCTGTCTAGTAAGCCGATCATACCGTTACTGATAAAGTTAATGTATAAATGATAATCTAGCCCTTTATCAGTAGCGACTGTTGTCGGTACTTTTTTCTTAAATTCTTCTTCAATAAAATGAAGAAGTTTTTTCTTATAACTTGAAGCGTTACTAATATTGAAAAGTTTCATGAAAAAAGACCTATTATTTTCGAAAAACTCAAACCATAATTGTGTACCTTCTTGTAGACCGAGATGTTTTTTGGCTTCACAAATTTCTTCGAGCTCCGTAAGCTTTTCTGATACGACTTGGTCTAGTAAATCATATTTATCAATATAATGGAGATAAAATGTTTTTCTCCCAACTTGAGCATGTTCTGTAATTTCTTTAATTGAAATCGTGTCAAAATCTTTTTCGAAAAAAAGTGTAATAAAGGCTTTGTTTATGCTTGCTCTTGTTTTAACGACACGTAAATCCTTGATATTCATTGTGAATCACCTCTACTTAAGACCCAGTATCATCAATTTGTGTATTAACATACAGATGTGGCTATATATTAATTGAAAGACTCAATTAATTACTCTACCATGGCATTATACACACAAGAGTAATAAAAATCCACAGAGAATTAATTTTATATATAAAAAATGGAGGAATAAAGTTATGAAGCAATCAGTTAATTTCAAAAGTAAAACGAACTTACTAGCAGCTCATTTATATACACCTGAACAATTTGATGAAAGTAAAACGTATCCTGCAATTACAGTGTGTCATCCAGGTGGGGGTGTTAAAGAACAAACTGCGGGTATGTACGCAGAGAAACTTGCTGAATTTGGTTATGTGACTGTGGTCTATGATGCTTCTCATCAAGGTGAAAGTGAAGGTTCACCTAAATATTTAGAAGATCCATTTGCGAGAACAGAAGATGTGAGAGCTTCAGTTGATTATCTTACAACATTAGACTTTGTAGATAATGATAGAATTGGTGCCCTTGGTATTTGTGCTGGTGGGGGTTATACAGTCAGTGCAGCAAGAACTGAACGTCGTATCAAAACACTAGCAACAGTAAGTATGGTTGATATTGGTGCATTATTCCGTAAAGGGCCTGGCGATGTGATATCCATAGAAGATCAACTAAGCTTCATGACTCAAGTTGCTGATCAACGTACAGAAGAAGCAAGTGGTGCTGACTATGCATATACAGGTTATGTGCCAGAAGAAATTGATGATGCTATGCCTGAAAATTCAACAATGGTGCAAGGTCATGATTATTATTTAACTGAACGTGGTTATCATAAAAATGCACCAAACAAAATCTTATTAAGAAGTTTTTCTGAAGTATTAACATTTGCGCCGTTCACGTATATTGATGAACTGTTAACACAACCATTTTTAGCAATTGCAGGTACAGAAGCGGACACTTTTGAGTACAGTGAGGAAGCAGTTGAAAAAGCAGCTGGAAATAACAACGAATTATATAAAATAGAAGGCGCATCACACGTCGATTTATACGATATACCAGAATATGTCAATCAAGTACTACCAAAACTTGAATCATTCTATAAAGAAACACTATAAATTTAAAAGGGTGGTATAACAATGACTCGTATTTTAATTATTGGTGCTAGTGGTCAAATTTCACAAGAGGCGATTGACTTATATTTGCAGAACACAGATTTTGATTTAACGCTATTAGCAAGAAACAAATCGAAATTACCTGACTATGATTCAAATAGAGTGACAGTCTTTGAAGGTGATGCGACAGATAAAAATGCTATTTCAAAGGCTTTAGAAAATGTAGATACTGTGTTTGTTAGTTCTACCGGAGATACTTTAGGAGACCAAGCTAAGACCATTATTGAAGCAATGAATGATAATGGTACGAAACGTTTAATCTTTGTCACTGCGCTTAATACGCTTCATGAAGTTCCAGGAAAATTTGGTAAGTGGAATGATGAAAATATCGGCCCGTATCTTGGACCTTTTAGAGAAGCAACTGAAGCCATTGAAAATTCAGATTTAGACTACACAATATTCAGACCGGCTTGGTTAACGAATTATGATGAAATAGATTATGAAGTAACACAAAGAGATGAACCTTTCAAAGGGACAGAGGTTTCTCGCAAAAGTGTTGCAGATTTAGCAGTTAAAATTTCTCAAAATCCAAAACGACATTCAAAAGAAAATATTGGATTAAATAAACCGAATACAGACGGCGACAAACCTAGCTGGATGTAGATGTAATTAAAATGTTTTAATGCTGTTATAATAAGTAGTTAAAGTAAGAAAAAGCGACTACTTTGCTTTCTTAAAGTAGTCGCTTTTTGCGAGCAAGCAGTGATTCTATTTAGCATGTTTATCATTTCTATCATATATCAGCATATTCATTGCAACTGCAACGGCTATCTAGATTATCATGACATGTTTGTTCACGATAAATATAATCTTTACGAGATAAGGCGCATTCAACTTTGTCACAGAACCATTTTTAAGCTATTAAGTCCGCTAATTGAATTTAAAGAACGTGCACCTTTATTTTTATCGTAAATGAACTTCTTCATCTTGCCCAAGACATTTATGTTTCAGCTTAAGTCATGCGATAAATCATAAAATTTTAAAGGGATAAAAAAGCTTAACCTTATTTATACCGCTGTAAATTAAGACTCTACCTCATCGTGTCTTTGGGCTTCAAATGCATCAAGTAATGCGCGGGCTTCGTCTGTGGTTTGTGTGTCCATGAGTTGATGACGTAGTTGGCTAGCGCCTTTAATGCCACGTACGTAAATTTTAAAGAATCTGCGTAAACTTTTGAATTGTTGTGTTTCATCGCTAGAATGTTTGTCGAATAATGTTAGGTGTAATCTAAATAGACTTAAAAGTTCTTCACTCGTGTGTTCACGTGGTTCTTTTTCAAAGGCAAAGGGATTGTGAAATATGCCTCTACCAATCATGACACCATCAATACCATATTTGGTTGCGAGTTCCATACCAGTTTTTCTATCTGGAATATCTCCGTTAATTGTTAACAATGTGTTTGGTGCAATTTCGTCGCGCATATGCTTGATGGCTTCGATTAATTCCCAGTGTGCATCTACTTTACTCATCTCTTTACGCGTACGGAGGTGAATTGATAAGTTTGCGATGTCTTGTTCGAAGACGTGTTTTAACCAGTCTTTCCACTCATCAATATCATAATAGCCAAGGCGTGTTTTAACGCTTACTGGTAAACCGCCCGCTTTTGTTGCTTGAATAATCTCGGCTGCGGTTTCGGGACGTAGAATCAAGCCAGATCCTTTACCTTTTTTGGCAACATTTGCTACGGGACAGCCCATATTCAAATCAATCCCTTTGAAGCCCATCTCAGCCAAACCGAAACTCATTTCTCGGAATTGCTCAGGTTTGTCACCCCATATATGCGCGACCATAGGCTGCTCATCTTCACTAAATGTTAAGCGTCCGCGTACGCTGTGGATCCCTTCAGGATGACAATAGCTTTCAGTATTTGTAAATTCAGTGAAGAAGACATCCGGTCTTGCTGCTTCACTCACTACATGACGAAAGACGATATCTGTCACGTCTTCCATAGGCGCCAAAATAAAAAATGGACGTGGCAATTCACGCCAAAAGTTTTCTTTCATAATATAATTAAACCTTCTTCTTTATTAGTATCTCGAATTTTTATGCATGATGATATTACCACAAATGATGAACTTATACAAAGGGAATTTGAAAAGGCACAGGCTTTAAAAGGGAGGCCTACGGGGAGTCTAAAATACGTATGTGCACATCATAATTCTAGCGCAATATAAATGATGGGATATTGTAATTTAACTTTTGAGGATAAGTGTGAAGTGATACTTTAAGGATTTCTCATATGATCATAATTAACTGATAAGTAGAAGCGGATAATCAATGACGAAGTTTTGGTATAAATGATGTCATGTAGATAGGATGATATGAAGAGAAAAAAGTTGAAAATTGGTTAAATAGTTAGCGCATATTATTAACTGGTGATTTAGGCCGCACGACAAACCACCCGAGTGAACGGGCGGTTTTGAGCTCTTTTGACATCAAATCGCTACTTTTAATTATTTGTTGCCAAATAATTTTTTGATGAATTCGATTACTTTTTTAATTAAATTTACGATAAACATTTGACTCACCTCCCGTTATTTCTTGAGTTAATTGTATAATGAATTGCGCTTTATTTGTTTAATAATTCATAATACATAAAAAACTATACATATATGTAAAAAAACAAAATTCATGATAACAATTAAGAATACTTTTATGTTAAAAATTCAACATCAAATATAAAATAAATTCAAACAAGCTTGATAGTATTTTTGTGGAACGATTTGAAAATGGAGATCATCTGCTACATATAGCAGAGTGACAGCATGCATGGTTATTAAATTATTGAGGTGTCTGCATATTTTCAATTCAGTCAACTACTGCCAATATTTAGTTCATGGGGTTTGGGACATAAATGTCAGAAAAACAGCAGTAAGATTATTTTCAATTAGAAAATATCTTGCTGCTGTTCTCTATTTTCACAATACTTCGTATTGCATGGCTTCACTTTCCTAGGGTACCGTCTCAGCACCCCAACTTGCTTTGCTTGGCGAAATGC